>JALYVT010000287.1 GCA_030853105.1 Vulcanimicrobiota bacterium | reverse complement strand
TCGAACATCAACCTCGCGATCTCATCGGTGAACAATCCATCACTCGGTGCAAGACGCGATCGGCCAGATCGATAATGCGCTGCAATTGCTGGTTACCCAGCAGCCACAGCTCGGCTCGATTGCGCTTCGCTTGAACGAAGATCAGGGTAGCGATAATAGTGCGGTCGTTAACTTACAAGCATCAGAATCGAACATCCGCGATGGCAACGTCGGCGCCGCAACCACGCAGTTCACCCGCTTGCAAATCCTAATTCAAGTCGGAACCTCGGTGCTTTCGCAGTCAAATGCAAACGCGCAATCGGTCCTGTCGCTCTTCCGGTAGCCAGGCCGTCAGGCGGGTTGCGCGTAAGTTTGTAGAGCGAGCATTCAGCTCAGCCTGCGAACTCGGTCAAACGTAGGTCGGCATCGAGCGGAGTGCGCGCTCTCCGCAATCGAGCGAGGTTGCCGCAGCGCGTAAAAGCTCGTGAGCAGCATCCGCGCTTACGGGGTGAGCATGTCCGGAATGAGGCCTGTTCGACGGGCCCGAATTGTGCTAGAATAGCCGCATGAAAACAATGTCAATTGCAGACGTGAAGGCAAACTTTTCGGGGCTGGCTCGGCAAGTCGAGCACGGAGCAACCGTCGTCGTCACCCGCCGCGGGAAGCCGATTTTGGAGATTCGGCCTTCGCCTCGCATGAGCGGCGATGAGGCCGTAGCCGCGATCCGCGCCTTTCGCGCCAGTCGCGGATTCGACACCAGCGCCCCCGGATTGCTCGCGGATGAAACCGCGCGGCAGTATGCGCATCGCGGTCACAAGCGCTAATGGCGGTCGTGCTTGATGCATCGGTTATTCTGAAGTGGTTCGTCGAGGATGAAATGTCCCGCCACGCCGACGGCCTTCTTGATCGGGTATGTGAAGAGGGCGCATTGGTTCCCGCTCTGTTTCGATGGGAGGCGCAGAGTGTTTTGGTTCGCGCGATGCTCGATGCGAGGTTAGACCTGGAACTGATGGAGAAAGCTTTTGACGTACTCTCCGCGCTTCCCATCTCGGTTGAAGACGCCGGGCGGCGCCTAATGCTGGGCGGCGAGGCCGCTCTCGCACTGCAATACAACTTAACTCCCTACGACGCTGCCTATCTCGCGGTGGCTTTGGATCACGAACTCGAACTCGCGACGGCTGACAATGATCTGGCCCGCGCCGCACGTGACGCGGAGGTCGCCGTCTTCCATCTCCGTTGAGCTGCCTTATTGCTCCGGCTGACTGGGCACGCCAATCAGGGGAGCGACGGTTGCCATCTATCGCATGCCGGCAAGCAAAAACTCCGAGATCGGCCAAGCCGCGTTGAGCGACGCGCGCGGCTTCTTTGTGAACTTGCATCTGCAGCCCGGCCGCTATCTAGTAACGGCAAATATACCAGGGCGTACAGCCGACTGTGTGATTGCGATGTCTTCGACGGCCAAGTTCGCCACGTGAAGATCATGGTCGGGGATTCAATGAAATCGGCCAAGTGCATCCGGCCGCGCACACACAGCGCCGCAATCGATCCCGACGCCACGGCCGACATCTACTGCATCCGCTAAAGGTCCCGTTGCGCCGGTGATAGAGGAGCCCGGGCCACCTCCAATAGTCTAACGGCGCTGCGGAAGCCGGCCGTTAGACGGGCGGAGCCTGCACATTGTGGGCAAAGGCTTCGAGTCGGGCTCGGTCGATCGCTTTGACGCGACCTCGATCGAGCTCGACCGAGTCGGCGTTTTTCAGTCGTAGCAGCGCCCGGGCAGCCATATCGCGTACCGTTCCAGCCGCGGCGGCGATCTGTGCTTGCGAGAGGTTTTCAACGCCGGGCAACCCCTTCGCCATCCCCACCGAGGCGGGCGCATACCCCAATAAAAACTTGGCAACCCGCTGCAAAACGTGCGCGAATGCGAGGTCGGCGATCGTATCGATCGAGCGGCGGCGGCCTTGCGAGCTCTGCGCGAGAAATCCGAGCGCTAGCTCCGAGTCGTTGCGGCAGGCATGCAGAACCGCTTCACTCGGAAGCGTAAAGATGGTCGCGTCGGTTAGCGCTTCTGCGCGCGTGGTTGCAC
>JALYVT010000097.1 GCA_030853105.1 Vulcanimicrobiota bacterium | reverse complement strand
CCTGGAGATCGCGCTCGCGTTGGGGGCGCCGCTGATCGCCGCGCCGCTCGCTTCCGAAACGGCAGCCAGCCGATCACAGGTTCTCAGCCAGGTCGGCATCGCCAGCTCGCTTGCTAAGCGTGCCAATGTCACCCTCGCACTTCGCGATTGCGCCGGCTCTTTTGCCGCGGACGCTCACGATTTTAAGCGCATCAGCAAAGATGCCGATTCCGCATGGCTGCGCTTCGGGCCGAGCGTCCGCCTGCTCAGTTCCACCGACGACTCGGCGCCAATTCTTCCGAAGACCGTGCTTATTTGGGATGAGCCGCCATACTCGGCGACCGACTTACCGGCGCGTCTAGGCGAGTTCCGGGGATTTGTCGCGCTCGACGACCCGAGCAGAACCGCGACCTCGGCCGGAATGAAAAACGCACTCCGCGCAATGCGAGGCGCGTTGATTGGAACCGACCGCACGTAACGTCTGCGAGTTCACCTCTCGGCAAACTCCCCGCGCTTAGCCTTTGGACCTGCTTTCTCGCAGGTGGGTGCGGCCCGGGCGCCGGTACCGTTAGGGCGGTCTGCCCCAAAACGATCCGTCGAATCCGGAGCTGATGCTCCCTAGGTTTCTCGTTGGCCCAGCACTAGCACGTTGCGCGCCACGCGCAGTCGATGCACTAACCGTACCACCGCCGTCAAGACTTGACAGCCATTCTCGGGACCGTCGCGCTCTTTGTCGGTGCTGCAGCGCAGGGCTTGCGAATGTGGGAGTCGTCGTGAAGGTAGCGCATGATCGCAATTCCACGACCGGCTATGCGCGATTTTCAAACTGCCGTGCGGTATCTATCGCGTGACCCGAACGAGCGGCGGCTGTTTCATCGGTTAGAATCGTCGCCGCTACGCTTCCATTTGGCGATTAATAACCGCGATAATGATTCGTTTGACCCGAATACCCACACAATCGCGTGGGATCCGCATAGCGCGTTGCGCACGACCCGCGGCGGCCGTCAATCACCGGCGCTCGGCTTGGGACACGAAGCGGATCACGCTGCCGAAAACCCTAACAAAAACGCTCGACTGAGTTCGATTTCGGATCGGCGCTACGACAACGACGAGGAGCGGCGCGTGATTACCGGATCTGAACGACGTGCAGCCCACATTTTGGGTGAGAGCGTCCGCTACGACCACGGCGGGACAACCTACCGAGTTGCCGACCCAACCGATCGATGAAGGTACGCATTGGTATTTTCGTCTTATTGTCTCTGTTTGTCGCTTGCCATGGAGAACATCGCGTGACCCAACCCGCCGGTTTTCAAAACATCATCGCGCACTTGCAGATTACGCGCGTCGAGGTATTGCATGCTCCTGACCAGTTGCAGACGAGAGTCGCTCTATCACCCGGCAACCTGTCGAGATACGCGACGTCAATCTACGACACTACCGACCCGACAAAAATCTCGACGCTCGTTGACGCGATGAAACAAACGGCGATGACGCCGAGTGTGGGCAAACCGGATGTTCGGTGGGGAGTCGTCTTGAAAACTTCGCAGACCCGCGAGTCGACAACCCTCTACCTCGACAAGTTCGGGACGAGCGCCCTGGCCGCAGGGACGCAGGTCCAATTGAGCGGGCAGCCGATTATTGCCGTGCTCCAGCAACAATTCTCCGCGGAAAAATAGCGGGCGACGCAGGCAAGGACAATTTTCGCCGAAGACCGTACGGTAATTTCGTTAGGAGAAAGCATGCCGGCCCTAAGCCTCTCGCTAAGCCGCTTGGAACTTCCACTTGTCCATCCATTCAAAATTACTCGGAGCGTAGAGACGCACACCAACAGCGCGCTCTTTCGATTGGGTTGGGGCGAGCTTGAAGGGTTCGGCGAATCATCGCCGATCGCTCGCTATGGCGAATCTGTCGCATCAGTAATCGCGTATTTTGGCGAACATCCGATTCGAGGAACCGATCCGTACTTGCTGGATCAACTTTTAGCGGGAATTCCCGTCGCGGCTCGCTGCGGCCTCGATTTAGCGCTGCACGACCTCATCGGCAAAGACCTCGATAAGCCGCTCTATGCCTTGCTCGGTTTAGATCCGCAGAAGACGCCGGTGACCTCGTTCACGATCGGCATCGGCGAACCCGAGCTCACTTTGCAAAAAGTCGCCGAGCTTGGCGATCATCCAATTGCGAAGGTAAAGCTCGGCCTGGGTAACGAGATCGAAACGATCGAGTTGATTCGCTCCAAATATACCGGCACGATACGGATCGATGCGAACGAAGGCTGGACTGCTGAATCCGCCGTCAGCATTTTACACGAACTTGAACGATTCGACATTGAGTTTTGCGAGCAGCCGATTCCGGCGGGGCATCCCGAGCAGCTTCGTTATATCCGCGAGCACAGTTCGATTCCGATCGTCACTGATGAAGACTCGTTGGTTGCGGCCGACCTGCCCAAACTGCTCGGCTGCGTTGACGGCATTAATATCAAACTCGTCAAGTGCGGCGGGATTCGCGGCGCGCTTGAGATGGTGCATACTGCTCGCGCCATGGGACTGAAGATCATGCTCGGCTGCATGGTGGAGAGCGCTGTTCTGGCAACCGCCGCCGCGCAACTCAGCCCGCTTGTCGATTGGGCCGACATCGACGGGCCGTTTCTCACGCGCGAAGACCCGTTCAGCGGCGTGCAGTATGACCATGGAAAACTGGTGCTCCCGGATCGTCCGGGTTTGGGCGTTGTGGCCGTTTGATGCGCAAATATCTCATTCTTGCACCCGATGAGTTCGCCGGCAACGCAAAGACTGCGCACGGTGTGATTCGCTACAGTGCCGACACAACGGTCGCGGTGATCGACTCGAGTTTGGCCGGGAAAACGGTGCGCGAGGTGCTGCCGCATCTGAACTGCGATGCACCGATCGTTGCGGACGTGCGATCGGGACTCCACTACGGACCGACAGCCCTGCTCATCGGAACCGCGCCGCAAGGCGGCGCTCTACCCGAGAGCTGGCGCGCGGCGGTGCTGGAAGCGATCGCGGCAGGGCTGGAGATTGTCAGCGGCTTGCACGACCTTTTGAACGACGATCCACAATTCGCGGCGGCGGCTAAGAAGCACGGCGTTTCGATTTGGGACGTGCGCATCCCGCCGATAGTGCCGCTCTTCTCAGGCGCTGCATTCAACGTTAATTCGACGGTGTTGCTCACCGTTGGAAGCAACTGCAACGTCGGCAAGATGACAGTATCGCTCGAACTCGTACGCGCGGCAAATGCGGCCGGAAGGTCGGCTACGTTCGTTCCCACCGGTCAAACGGGCATTATGATCGCCGGCTGGGGAATCGCGATTGACCGCGTCATCGCCGATTTCGGTCCGGGCGCGGCCGAACAACTCGTTCTGCAAGGCGATAAAAACAACACGAAGTTACTTATCGTGGAAGGCCAAGGCGGCATCAATCACCCCGCGTACGGCCCGGTGACCCTCTCGCTGCTCTACGGCACTGCACCGGATGCGTTGCTGCTCGTTGTCAATCCGAAAGAGCAAGAGATCGATCCGTACGGCACTCCGATTCTGGGCTATCGCGAGCTTATCGCAACCTACGAGTCGCTATGCGGAACCGTGAAGCCGGCGAATGTCGTGGGAATCGCGCTCAATACCTACGGTTTGACCGATGAGGTGGCGCGGGCACAGATTGCGCGAGCGCGCGCGGAGAGCGGTCTTCCGGCCGATGACGTCGTCCGATTTGGAGCGGGTGAGCTGTACACCGCAATCGCTCCCGCACTACAAAAACGCCACCCGCTTACGGCAAGGACCGCACTATGAACTTTCGTCTTCTCGCCCTACTGCTCTGCGCATCGACCTTGTTCGCGTGCTCGAAAACCGGCGGCGCCTCAGGCGGCCACAACCCGTGGACGCAGCCCGGACATCTGCGGATCGGCGCTTCAAACGAACCCGATAATCTTAATCCAATGTTCGGGCACAGTGATGCGACCGATCAGGTCGATGCGCTGATTTTTGCGCCGCTGTTTCGTTACAAGCCAAACGGCGATCTCAATCCCGAACTTGCGACCGAGATTCCAACCTATACAAATGGCGGAATCAGCCGCGACAACAAGACGCTCACGATTCATATGCGTAAGGGCGTCTTGTGGTCGGACGGAAAGCCGCTAACCGCACGCGATTGGCTGTTCACCTATCACGCCGTAATGAACGATAGCAACAACACGAAGCTCCGCTTTGGATGGGATAGCATCGCAAGCGTCAGCTTGCCGAATGACCACACGATCGTTATTCATTTGAAACAGCCCAACGCGACTTTCTTAGGTGTCCTCGCGCAGGGCGGTTCGGCCTACCCGCCGCTGCCCGAACACCTCTTAGGAAAACTGCCCAACCTCAATCGCGCGAGCTTCAACACGGCGCCGATTTCGAGCGGCCCGTTCGTCCTAACGCAGTGGAATCACGGCGGCTCGCTCGAGCTTATCGCCAACCCGCACTACTGGCGCGGCCGCCCGAAGCTGAATCGGATTACCATTGCAATCGTTCCGGATAACAACACGCTGTTTAACGAGATCAAGACCCACGAGATCGACTTGACGCAAGATTCGATCAGCGAAAATCTGATTCCGCAACTGAGCAGCATCACCGGTATCACAGTTGTCAAGCGACTCAGCGCGAGTTGGCGCCACATGGGAATCAACATCAGCCGCCCAACGCTGAGCGATGTCCGCGTTCGTTTGGCAATCGCGCAGGCAATCGATTGGAAGCAGATCAACGATAAAATCTACCGCGGGTACAACCAACTCGCAGTAAGCGACGTTTTCCCCGAGTCATGGGCGGCCCCCACAATCCCGCGCTATCCATACGATCCCGCGCATGCTAAGGCGTTGCTCGCGCAAGCAGGCTGGAGAATGGGCCCCGACGGCGTGCTGCACAAGGAGAAACTCGCCATGCACCTCACGATCTCGACCGGGATCAACGGCAAAGATAACGAGGCGTCCGAAGTCGTCATTCAAAGCCAACTGAAGCCGTTGGGTATCGACGTGCAAGTGCGCAACTACCCGACCAGCCTGCTGTTTGCGCAGAACGGTCCGCTCTATACCGGGCATTACGACTTGGAGTGGTCGCTCGACACCAACGCACCGGATCCGGACAATTCGGGAAGTTGGGCAAGCGCCTATATCCCGCCGAAGGGCGCAAACACCAGTTGGCTGCGCGATCCGATCGTTGACAAGGCCTCGGCGGAGGCGCTGCTGACATTCGATCGCGCAAAGCGCAAAGCGCTCTACCAGCGCGAAGAGGAAGCCATCCACGCCGATGTTCCCGCAGTATTTTTCTATTGGGAGAACTCCTACGTCGCCTACAACACCGATCTGAAGAACTACTCGCCGACCTCGTACCTTTCAAACTATTGGAATCCGTGGGAGTGGGAGATCTAAGCTGCCGTTAAGCGTACTCACGGATGTCTCCGAGAGCGGATGTTTGTATTTCGAGCCGACGCGCAAAGGCGTTCTCAGTTGGAACACCTATGCCGAGCGAGGGCTGCTCGAGTTTCGCCTACTGCGCGCGCACTCGCCGGCAACTCCGTGGATGCCGCACGCACAATGGACGACTGACGGGCGGACATCATTTAGCTCCGCCCACCAAGATGTAACTGTCGATATCGACGTTATATCGGCCACGCAACCGTTCGATGGCATCGAGGTGCGCGCGCAAGCCGTCGATTTTGCGATGCTCGCGTTCGCCTCGCCAATCGCGAACCGCCCGTCGCTGCCGTATTTGGGAGCCAGCCGAATCCTCGATGTTCCGCCGCGCTCGCAGTTCGTGGTTACCGGCGAGCGAGGCTGGTGCAGCCCGACCTCGCTCTCGATGCTGAATGCGTTCCATGGAATCGCGCTCGATGTTCCGACAACCGCGCGCGGTGTCTTCGATCGCGCCTACAACGGAACCGGCAACTGGTCGTTCAATGTCGCCTTCAGCGGTTTGCTCGGACTGCGCGCCGCGGTCGTCTACTTGCGCAACTTCGACCATGCCGAGCAACTCATCGCCGCGAACATTCCGATTGCAATCTCCTATAGCTGGAAAGACCGCGATTTACCGGGAGCACCAATCGAGCAATCCGACGGACACCTCGCAGTCTTGCGCGGTTTTGCCGCCAACGGCGATTGCGCAATGAACGATCCCGCAAGCGATCACTTGAGCCCAATCTACCCCCGGGCTGCGCTTGAGACGATCTGGCTTCGCGGCGGCGGCGTCGCCTACGTCGTTGCGCCGGTCGGAATCGACTTCGTCTCAATCGTCAATCGGTGAGACAAACGCAACCCTCCGCGAGCCTCGCAACAATACACGACGTTCGCAGCGCTCCGCTGCATATTGCACTCGTTGAACCGCAGATACCACCCAACACCGGCAACGTCGCGCGCTTGTGCGCCGCGACCGGCTGCGCGCTGCACCTGATCGAGCCGCTGGGTTTCTCAATCGACGACCGCTCGCTCAAACGCGCAGGGCTCGATTACTGGGATCACCTGCACGTCATCGTTCACCCGTCGTTCGCCGATTTCATGAATGCGACTTACTCGATTCCGAAATGGTTTTTCTCAACGCGCGCTTCCCGCCTGTACCATGAGGTTGACGTTACCCTGGGAGAGATGCTCGTCTTCGGAAAAGAAACCGCCGGCCTACCTTCCGCGTTGCTCACGCAATATCACGAGCGTACGCTCCGCATCCCGATGCGCGAAGACGCCGTTCGCAGCTTAAATCTCTCAACCTCGGTCGGCATCGTCACCTACGCCGCCCTCGCTCAACTCAATTTTCCAAACCTCCAATAGCCAATCGCGCCGATAATCCGAAGCCCTTCGACTGTTGAGCTGGGAGATGAATCGGAGCGGTGCGATGTCTGCGTCTGGGGGCTCTGAGAATCGTCTCGCAGCCAGGATGGCGGAGAGGCGATTTCAGGCAGTAGAGTTTTTCCACGACGGAAAAACTCGGGCGTCCCCAGTCGCAGACATCGCACCGCTCCGATTCATCTCCCAGCTCAACAGTCGAAGATCGCAAGCCGCTAAGCCGCGCTAACTTCTTCCGCGTCTCGCGCGCGCGCCGTTGGTCGCGATGACGGCAAGAACAGTGCGCTTATGAATGAAAGAACCGCGATGCTCGCGATCGCATAGAACACCGCAACCAATCCGTAGTGATCGCCAAGCAAACCAAAGAGCGGCGCTGCAATACCTCCGACGCTAACCGCGAGGCCAAGAGTCACGCCGGATGCAACGCCGATGCGATTGGGAAGATACTCTTGACCGAGCACCACCAGAACGCTGGCCGAGAGACTGATTCCGAATCCAAACAGTCCCGCAATCGCTAACACCAGCGAACGGTCGAGTTGCATTCCTCCCGCAACCGCGAGAATTGAAGCAAATGCCGCAACGCTCGCAATCGAGAATGCAATCACGCCGCGTCGCTCGTAGTGGTCGGCTAATCGGCCGCCGACGAGTGTTCCAATTGCTCCGCATAGCAGCATGGTCGTGAGTGCCGCATTTCCCTGCGCCGCAGTTGCGTGAAGTACGTTTATGAAGAACAGCGGCAGAAAGGTGACCGCGCCAAAGAATGCGGTTGAACGCAAACTGACAACGGCGGTTAAAATGCCGAACGGGCGCCACCGATCGTGCAGACACACCGCGTTCGACTGACGGCGCAGATCGAATCGGCGGAACGTTCGCAGTCGCGGCAATTCAAACGCAATCGCGATCGCGACCACGATTCCTGGGATCGCGAGATAGATGGTGCCGGGCAGCCCGAACGCGAGCAATAGCGGTGTAACGAGGAGCGGGCCGAGCGCGAATCCGCCGTATCCGCCGAGCGTGAACCAGGCCATGCCGGTCGCGCGCCGGCTTCCCGAAACGTAGTTCGCGTAGCGTGAACTCTCCGGATGAAACGCAGCGACCCCGATTCCGGCGACCACCGCCGCGGCAAACATCGCGCCAAACGAGTGCATCAGACCGATCGAGGCCGTCCCTAGAGCGCCCACGACCATCGAGGCCGGAATCACCCAAGTAAGCGAGCGGCGATCCGACCAGTAGCCGAAAAGAGGCTGAACGACCGACGAGCTCAGATTCATGCCCAGAATTAGGGTCGCCGCCGAGGCCAGGGATAGGCCCTGGTGCAGAATCAGAAACGGCAGAATCGCCGGAATCGCGCTTTGACTCATGTCATTGAAAATGTGAGCGACTGAGAGCGCCGATATTCCTCGCGGGTCAAGCGGAACGATTGCCAGAGCCATCGCCCCAGTGTCGCATGCAGGCC
>JALYVT010000001.1 GCA_030853105.1 Vulcanimicrobiota bacterium | reverse complement strand
TTTCACAAAGATCAGCAATATATTATTAAGGAAACCGAAAACGGCCAGGAGATCATCATCGTTGATGAGTTTACCGGTCGGCTGATGCACGGCCGCCGTTACTCCGACGGTATTCACCAAGCGATCGAAGCCAAAGAAGGCATAAAGATTCGCAGCGAGGATCAGACCCTCGCGACGATCACATTTCAGAATTATTTTCGATTGTATGAAGTCATTTCGGGAATGACCGGTACCGCCAAGACCGAGGAGCGCGAGTTTCGCGACATCTACGGTCTCGATGTCGTGATTATCCCAACAAATATGGCAATCGCTCGAACCGATCGCCCGGATATCGTGTACAAGAGCGAAAACGCCAAGTTCGATGCGGTCGTCGATGAAATTATCGTCGAACACTCCAAGGGCCGTCCGGTGCTGGTCGGAACACGCTCGATTGAAAAGTCGGAGCTGCTGGCGGCTAAACTGCGGCGTAAAGGCGTCGAATGCAATGTCCTTAACGCGAAGTATCACGAAAAAGAAGCCCAAATTATCAGCGATGCCGGGCAACCGGCTCAAGTAACGATCGCAACCAATATGGCCGGTCGCGGCACCGATATCAAACTTGGCGAAGGCGTAGCCTCGCAAGGCGGCCTTGCAATTATCGGAACCGAGCGGCACGAGTCGCGCCGAATCGACAATCAGCTACGGGGCCGCGCCGGACGCCAAGGCGATCCCGGCACGACCCGTTTCTACGTTTCGCTCGAAGACGAAGTAATGCGGTTGTTCGGCGGCGAGCGGATGACCAACATTATGGATCGGGTCGGCTTTACCGACGAGACGCCGATCGAGGCGGGGATAATCAGCAAGTCGCTCGAGCGCGCGCAGAGTAAAGTCGAGAACCACAACTACGAGATTCGCAAGCACGTTCTTGAGTATGACGACGTGATGAATAAGCAGCGCGAAGTCATCTACGGCGAACGACGCGACATTTTAGAAGGCAAGTTCGATTCACGCGACTTTATGCTCAAAACACTTAACCAAAAAATCGATGATGCCGTCGATTCAAATGCGCCCGAAAACACCCACCCAAGCGAGTGGGACCTCGGCGAAATCCTGACCGAGATCGAGTTGATCTTTCCGATCAAACAGACGGTCACACTAAGCGATCTTGAAAAGCGCGATCGCGAAGAGATCCGCAAACTGCTAAAAGAGACCGGCTTGCGGGCATACGAAGCCAAGGAGGCAGAGGTCACCCCAGAGATACTGCGAGTTGTAGAGTCGCGGTATCTGATGCTGCCGACCATCGACCGCCTTTGGGTGGATCACCTCTATGTCATGGACGCGCTTAAAACCGGTATCGGTCTGCGCGGCTACGGTCAAAAAGATCCGCGTGTCGAGTACGAAAAAGAAGCTTACGAAATATTTGAAGACCTCAAAGGCAACATCTCCGATGAGGCCGTCAAAGGCGTCTTTCGCGTCGTGATCGAGCAGCAGCCCCCAGGCGAGGGTGGTATGAATGGGATGCCGCAACTCGGCCAAAATGGATTCCCGCCGATCCCGGACGGCTCGATGGCACCGCAACCCACGCGCCTCGACGAGCGTCAAGCCGAGCAGTTGCTCGGCCCGATTCCCGGCAAGCCGCGCCCCGTACACACGAACCTAGGCGAAGGCGAACCCGCAAAACCGGTCCGACACGACGCCCCCAAGGTCGGCCGCAACGATCTCTGCCCCTGCGGCAGCGGCAAAAAATACAAGAAATGCCATGGACAAGATTCGCCTACGCGCGCATAGCGCGCTAAGGCGAATCGCGATATACCAGCCGAACTACATAATGCGGCGCCACGGAGTTTCGATCGGGCCTGAAATAGGACCGGGAATCGGACTTGGAACCGGACCTGGAATGGGGCCGGGAATTGGGCCGGAGATCGGACCGGGTGGTTGCGGCTGCTGCTCTTGGGCGATGGTTTGGTTGTAGAGATCGCCACCGAGATCGACGTTCAACGCGGTCGCGTTCACATTGACGCCGGTGCCGTTCGATTGTAGCGTTGTCGTTATTTGGCCGCCGTTGGAGTTGTTGTCGGTGACGGTGAGCGAACCGTCTTGGCCGCGGCTCACCGTCTCGCCGTTGCCGAAATCGACGGTTTGTCCGTTTTGAAGGCTCATGCTCGTTCCGTTTTCTAGAATCGATGCATCACCGTCGCGGTCCAAACTTACAGCGAAGGCACCGTTTTGCGTGCTCACCGTAGCACTGCTGTTGTTGGTGACTCCGTTTGCATTCGGGGCGGTTGTCTGAGTTGAGATTTGAAAGCCGCCGTCGAATGAATCGGAATCGAGCAGATCGTTTTGGCCGTTCATGTTATCGAAGCGGCCGTTGTCGGTTTGTCCGCTTGAGGTCGTTCCGTTAAACGCCAGATGCGGATCGCCGGTCGAACTTCCGGTTGCGTTTTGGTAGTATTGCTCGCCACCATTTTGAATCGGCCCGGGTGCGGCGCCCGTCGAGCCACCCAGCAGCTGCATAAGTTGCTGGAGCATTCCCATAATGCTCTGGATGGCGGACTGGATCGCTCCCATCCCCATAAATCCCAGCGGGTTAAAGCCGCCGGCGGTACTCTGATTATTTCCGGACAAAATTCCCATTGACGGCGGCGCTAACCGCGCGATGCTGTCATTCCCGACCCCGCCGAGCATTTGGGATATCCCGCCGCCGAGCATCCCGCTGAGCAGTTGGGTTGGATTATTAAGAGTGTTTCCAACGAGTGGTGTACCGGTGATGAGGTCTAAAGGCCGTTCTTGCGGCAGTACTTGCATAATTCTTCCTCCGAAGTTGGTGACTGTCATTCACGCGTTACGTTCCGGCCGAAAGGGGTGCGATCGGTTTTGCAGAACCGGTTCGCCGCTATGAGCGACTCGCAACAGACCAGCATCGCGCGCCTTTTGGACCGGCTCCAAACGCTCAAGGAGCGGCTTTGACTATGCCGGGAAATCTCGTTCGGTAAGCGAGCTCGATCAGCGTTCGCGCGCCGACGATTTTTGGAGCGAACCCGACGCCGCGCAAAAAATCATGAAGACGCTCGCCGATCTGCGAGCCGACATCGATCAAATGGATTCTATCGGCGGCCTGCTCGGCGATGCTCGCGAGATGCTTGAACTGTTTGCCGATGATGCGAGCGCAAACTTCGAAATCGATGCAAATATCGAGCGTGCGCAGCAAGCAGTTGAACGACTTGAAATGGCAGCCAACTTTGACGGCGAGTTTGACGACCATGGGGCAATCGTCAGTATCTTTTCCGGTGCCGGCGGCGTCGATGCGTCGGATTGGACGCAGATGCTCACACGCATGTACCTGCGTTGGGCCGAGAGTCAGGGTTTCACGACGCAGGTTGTCGAGGAGTCACCGGCTGAAGAAGCCGGCTTAAAGTCGGTGACGTTTTTCGTGCGCGGGCGCAATGCATACGGAATGCTTGAAGGCGAGCGCGGCGTCCATCGGCTGGTCCGCATCTCCCCGTTCGATGCGGCTCATCGACGGCATACGTCATTTGCCGCGGTGGACATCATACCTGAGATCGCCGCCGATGAAAATGCCGACGTCGAGATTAAGCCCGATGACATCCGCGTTGAAACCTTCAAAGCCGGCGGCGCGGGCGGCCAATACGTCAACAAAACCGAATCGGCGATTAGAATTATTCACATTCCGACCAACACGATCGTTGCCTCGCAGCAGGAGCGCTCGCAGATGCAGAATCGCGAAGTCGCGATGGGTATTCTGCGCGCCAAGTTAGTGCAGCGCGAGATCGAAATGCGAAATCAAAAATTGGCGGACCTGCGCGGCGAACGCAGCGCCAACGAATGGGGATCGCAGATTCGATCGTACGTTCTCAATCCGTACCAACTTGTAAAAGATCACCGCACGGCGGTCGAAACCGGTAACACCGAAGCGGTGTTAAACGGAGAAATTGCGATGTTCATTTGGCCGTATCTGCAGCAACGCAAGACATTCGCGCGGGCGTAATGGCTGACATCGATGTCATCATCGTCGCGTGGAACGATCGAGAGAACCTGGTAGCGGCACTCGATTCGATCTTCGCCTTACCCGAATTGCATGATGACCCGACTTTAGCGCAGGTGACGATTTCGGACAACGGATCGAGCGATGGCACCCTCGCAATGCTGCACGAACGCTACGCAGACCGGGTTCGGGTCGTGGAAAATTGCGCCAACCTTGGATTCGGCGCGGGCGTAAACCGCGCGCTGGCGCTCAGCGATTCACCCTATGTGTTCTTACTGAACCCGGATGCCGGCGTAAAGGCCGGCTGTCTGCGCGAGTTGCTCGCCTTCATGCAGAGCCGACCAAAATGCGCTCTTGCCGGACCGAAAATCTATGAAGCTGATGGATCAATTGCAGAGTCTTGCGGCGAGTTTGACACTTGGGTTGGCGCCTTCTTGCGGTCGAGCGCCTGGGGAGAATTTGCGCCGTTTGCACGCTATGCGAATGGCGCGCGGTTGCGGTCCTGGAATTATGATACGCAGCGGCAGGTCGATCTGGTGATCGGCGCCGCGTTGCTATTACGCCGTAGCGCATTAGAGACAATCGGAAGCTTTGACGAGCGCTACTTCATGTACCACGAGGAAGTCGACTTGGCAAAGCGCGCTGCCGATGCAGGTTATGAGTCGTGGTTTATACCGCAAGCGCAGGCCACTCACATCGGTCAGGGGAGTTCGCGCGGAAAGAGCGTCGAGCGCATGAAGCAGCAATCGCGGCGAAAATATTGGATCAAGCACCACGGTCATCTTTGGTATTACAGTTTGAGTGCGGCGCTTGCCGGACGCTATATTTTGTACGCCGCGGTTCTGTGCGGGATCGTTGTCGTCGCCCGCCGCCTGCTGCGACACTGATATGATCTCGCCGGAGTTTGTGGTCACACTCGATCAGCTTGACGGGTACGATGTCGTCGCCGAACTTGGGAACCTGACGGCAAGCGCGGCGCGACCGCGCAGCATGTTGCGCGAGGCGTTCCGCGGCATCGGGTTGTTTATCGGGCTTGCGCCGACCGAGTATCGCAGTGACGCCGAGTATCTGCGCGCTGATTGCTTGGCCGAACTCTGCAGAAAGGCCGATGAGTTAGGCGCGAACGGAATCGTAAGCGTGCAATTCAACGTTCGTGAAGAACCCGAAGGTTCAACGAGCGTGGCCGCAACCGGTCGCGCGGTTGTGCTTGAGGCTTTGAACTAGGTGCTGCGCCCCAAAGACCGTGCGCAGAACGAAGGATTGCTTGCGCAGGCCGCGCAGACCGCGAGCGCGTGCAGGCGCTGCGAGATCGGCTACACCCGGCGCAATAACGTCTACGGCGAGGGTGACGCATGCGCGCGCCTGATGGTAATCGGCGAGGGCCCGGGTGAAACCGAAGACAAACTTGGGCGCCCGTTCATCGGCCGCGCCGGTGAGCTGTTGGATAAGATGCTGGCGGCAATCGACCTGCCACGTCCAAGCGTCTACATCTGCAACACCGTCAAATGTCGCCCGACAATTCGCGACGGCGAGAAGCTGCGTAATCGAGCTCCGGATCCGGATGAACTTGCGAACTGTCGACCGTTCTTGGACGAACAGATCGAAATCATTCACCCGCAGGTCATTCTGGCAATGGGCGCCCCGGCTGCAAAATCATTTCTCGGCAAAGATTTCGCAATCACGCGCGGACGCGGAGCCTGGTACACGGGCCCGCTTGAGATTCCGCTAATGGTGACGTTTCACCCAGCCTATGTTCTGCGCCAAGGCGGCATGGCGCTTACGGAAACCAAACGACTTGTCTGGGCCGACCTCAAGGCCGTCCGAGACCGGCTGAATAGTCTTGCGGCGACTGGGTAAGATCGGTTCTTCGCCCCGCGCCTCCTGCATTAGGCAGCGGCGCGACCGTGTGCTATACTCTGCGCCGTGACTCGCGATGCACAAGCCGTCTGGATCAACGAAAAAGCGCGTCGTGCCGGCTTGGCCGATGCGCGGACGTTTGTTGCCAATTTTGAGTTGAAACCGTATCGCCTCAAGCAGCTATACCGAGCCGCCGCCAAGGAGTTCGTTCACGACATTTCAGATGTGACCGTGTTGCCCAAGGAACTGCGCGCGCAATTGATAGCGAGCGATTTTAGTTTTAACGCTGCGACTCCAGTCGTGATTCAGCGCAGCAGCGACAAGCAGACCAGCAAGGGCCTCTTTATGCTCGCGGATGGATCGGAGGTTGAAGCCGTGCTGATGGAGCATTTCGGCGATCGCAACACGGTCTGCATTTCGAGTCAAGCTGGGTGCGCGTTTGCCTGCGCGTTCTGCTCGACTGGCCAAGCCGGGTTTACTCGCAATCTCGAACCGACCGAGATTTTCGATCAGGCTCGATATTTTGCGCGCGAACTCGCGCAAAAAGGTAGGCGAATCACCAACATTGTGTTCATGGGGATGGGTGAACCGTTTCACAATTACGACGCGGTGATGGACGCGGTCGCATTGCTGAACGATGCCAACGGCTTTGGGCTAGGGCATCGACATATCACGATTTCGACGGTGGGGTTGGTGGATCGGATTGACCAATTCGGCGATGAACATACCCAAGTCAATTTGGCGATCTCGCTGCACGCCCCTAATGACGAGGTGCGCTCCAAGATCATGCCGGTCAACCGCAAGTTCTCGACCGGAGATCTCATGGCGGCCTGCGAGCGCTACGCCTCCAAAACTCGCCGCAAGATTTTCTTTGAGTACGTGATGCTCGAAGGTATCAACGACGGTGTCGAACACGCGCAGCAACTGGCGCGTCTAATGGTTGGGCACTTGTACCACGTGAATTTAATCCCATACAACACCACACCAGATGGTCCGTTCGCTGGGTCGGCGCAAGAAAAAATCTGGTCGTTTGCCGCAATACTGGACAAAGCCGGCGTTCCAACCACAGTCCGTCAAAATATGGGTCGCGATATTGCCGCGGCTTGTGGTCAATTGCGCGCCGAGACGCAACCCAAGGCGCATAAGGTTACTGCTTAGAGGAAACAACGATTTAGATGCTTGCAATGGTGACGCCACACAATTATGCTGCCACTCCGCAACGTGCGGCGGTTCAAGCCGTGACTTTGGAGCCGCATAAGCCGATTGTTGTCCGGCGCGTCAATATCGTGGGCCAGTACGCGACTGTGCTGACGAGCGGTGGGGTGATAGAGGGATCGCCGGTTACATCAGCGCTTTTAGTGAAGCGCTTTTCGTTTGGTTGGCAACCCTTGGATGTGCTGAATATCAGTTGCTTACTGCATTTACGCAACCTGGAGGCTAAGGCCGAGGCGCGCCTGTTACATAGCATGCCGGCGCCGAAGTTCGATCCGAGCTGTCGAGGCTTGCTCAGAGACGCGGGAGCTTCGGCGGACGTTTCGGCCGTTCGTCGATTGATGCGTGGTCCGCTTGTGCCGTACGTCGGCGTCTATGGCAATTGGTCAATGGGCTCGTGGTACGGCGGTGGCGGCGGTGAATCGCTTTTTCGGAAAGATAATGGGCACTGGCACCTCATTACCCACGGTGGCGGAGCCATGGGCGTCCGATCGATGCGCGAATACGGCGTGCCTCAAGCTGACTGGTGTAAGTTTGGAATATACGATGCCAAATGTCACGGGAAGGCTTGACGCGATGGTCAAACGCATCGTCGCCAACGTCGCGACAAGCGATATCGCAGCCGCCAAGAAGCTCTATCGTGACATTCTCGGGCTCGAGCTTCTGATGGATCACGGCTGGATTTTTACCTACGGTTCGGAAGAACAGATGGGTGTACAGATTAGTTTTGCCGCGCAGGGCGGCTCAGGTACTACCGTCCCAGGCCTGTCGATCGAAGTTGACGACATAGATGCTGTTCTGCAAGCCGTCAAAAATGCGGGTCTTCCGATTGAATACGGCCCGGCAGACGAACCCTGGGGCGTTCGCCGTTTTTATGTTCGCGATCCATTCGGCAAACTGCTTAACATCCTCGAACACCGATAGGGTGTCGCTCCCGGCGGCTCATCGAAGTTTATCGAACCCGATAGAGATCGTCGAAACTTCGCTGCGCTAACGTGGTCGCAACGTTGTCGCCATTGTTCGTAAACACGATAATTCGCGTTGCCTGATACGGTCGCTAAGTCGCGGTCACTTTTGCGCCGAGATTTTGTCCGAAAACGCCAGGACCGCTTCTGCGAAGGCAACCGCTGCGTGCGCATCCGTGGCGGTGTACACTCGATTCGGATCGATTCCACCTAAGGCATCCGGGTAGCGCGTCGGGGCATAGTAGCGATCGAGAACGCGGCCGGCATCGCGAACATCATCGGGAATGTTGCGGCCATTTTTCGAGAGTTCATCGAGTAGATGGGTGATCACATGTGTGCGAGGAGAATCATCGACCGCGATAACGCAGGCCGCCTTTAGCGCTTTCTCAGCTGCTTGTTGCGCATGGAATGCCGCGGCACTGGGAGATTCCGTCGCTAACAAACCCGCGACGCGCAGGTCCTCGGCAGCTGTCGCGCGCCACTGCGCGGCGAGCACTTGACGGTCAGGTTGCATCGAGTCTTATCGCCTCGGCTATCATGGTGCGCCCGATTGCCGTAGCCGGTAACTCGTTCTCATACTCGGCAGGTGTAACCACAAGCAAATCCAGTCCAACGGGCACGTCGAACACACGGCGGATATCAAGGTCGCGCTCGGCGCGACGCAAAGACGTTTCGCGCACGACTAACACGTCGAGGTCGCTGCGTAAGCGCACCGCACCGCGCGCATAAGAGCCGAAGGCGTAGACGGCCCTGACGTCTTCAAGTCCTCGACATATCTCGGCCATACGCGCAGCGCCTCGCTCGATCAGCGCCCTCTGGGTGGATAAGCGATCTTGATAGGTCCCCAACGACCCTGCACCTTTCATTGCGTATTTCTTCGCTGCGTCTAAGCGTTTGCCCCGTCAAAGAGCCGGATCAGTCGGTTGACACAAGTTCCGCCGCATAGGCGGTAACAGAACGAGAATAACGCCTCAGATGCGGGGCGAGCGCAGTAAGGGCGTGCATTGCGGCGTCGACCGGTTTGCCCTGCGCGACAAGTGTAAGTGCAAAAAACGCGCGCGTTTCATCCGGCAGCGCGTCGGGATCGACGTTTTGAGCGCACCGATCGAGTTCTGCGCGCAACAATCGCTCGCTCTCATCCAGCTGCGGCGACGACAGTGCGGCGCGGTAGAGCGGTTCGGCGTCGGTTTCGCGGCCCGCGCTATCCCGAGCTGATGCGCGTTCGTACATCGCCGCTGGATCGTCGGGCGGTCGTTCGTCCGCCAGCGCATCGATGAGCGCGACGATCTCCGACGGCTGCGGATCCTCTTCCCGAATTCGATTCCAGCACGCCGTTACACGCTGCTCCCAATCAGGTTCTTGTATAACCATTGCGGCATTGTGTCATATCAACGCACGACACGCAACGGAACCGCAAGCAGGCGTGCTCTCGTAGCGGGCGAATAGCCGTTCCTTTATGGAAACGGCCGACCCGCAGATACAGGTAACGATGGATGAGATTACGGCGCTCGCAAAGCGCCGCGGATTTATCTTTCCTTCGAGCGAGATTTATGGCGGCATCGGCGGCTTTTACGATTACGGACCGCTCGGCTCGATCTTGAAGCGCAATGTCAAAGATGCCTGGTGGCGTGAGAACGTCGAGCTTCGCGACGATGTTGTTGGATTCGATTCGTCGATCCTCATGCATCCGCTGGTTTGGAAGGCCTCCGGGCACGTCGATGTTTTTCACGATCGCATGGTCGACTGCAAAATCTGCAAGCATCGGTTTCGCGAAGATCATCTCAAGAATAGAGAGCAGTGTCCCGATTGCGGCAGTAAAAACTCGTTCACCGAGCCGCGCAACTTCAGCTTAATGCTCAAGACTAACGTCGGGCCGCTTGAAGACACCTCATCGACGGCGTACTTGCGGCCGGAGACCGCTCAGGGCATTTTCGTCAATTTTAAGAACGTGTATCAGTCCGCACGCAAGCGGCCGCCGTTCGGCATCGCGCAGATCGGCAAATCGTTTCGCAATGAAATTACGCCGGGCAACTTTACGTTTCGGCAACGAGAGTTTGAACAGGCCGAACTTGAGTATTTCGTGCCGGATGATGGGAAAGATCTGGACATCTTTCAAGAATGGGTTGCTCGGCGCAAACAATGGTACTCCGATTACGGGGTGAAGTCCGAACATTTGCGGTTTTATGAGCTGACCGAAAAGGAACGCCCGCATTACGCCAAGGCCGGCATTGATGTGGAGTACCTGTTTCCGTGGGGATGGGGCGAGCTTGAATCGATCGCTCACCGTGGAACCTACGACCTGGATGCGCACATGAAGCTCTCCGGCAAAGATTTGCGGTTTTTCGACGAGGCCGCCAAGGCGCACTACACGCCGATTTTGATCGAGAGTTCGGCCGGCATGGACCGAACCACCCTTACGATGCTGATCGACGCCTACGAAAAAGAGCGCAGCGTCGATCCGGCCGGAAAATCAACCGAACGGGTCGTGCTGCACTTCCACCCAAAGATAGCGCCGGTACAGGTGGCGGTTTTTGCGCTCGCGCGAAATCGGCCTGAACTCGTTGAAAAGGCCCGCGGAATCGAGCGCGGAGTCCGTCCGATGTTTCGAACGCAGTACGATGAGGGAAATATCGGACAGCTCTATCGGCGCCAGGATGAGATTGGAACGCCCCTATGCGTTACGGTTGATTTTGAAACACTCGACGACGGTCATGTGACCGTACGCGAGCGAGACTCTATGAGGCAAGAACGTGTTGCAGTCGATCAAATCGAACCCTATCTCCGCAGACGGCTCTAGCATCGACAAGTTCACCTACTTCTTCGAGGAGGGCAACGCGCAGATGCTCGACCTGCTCGGAGGAAAGGGAGCCGGCCTCGCGGAGATGACCGCGGCCGGCCTGCCGGTTCCGAGCGGTTTCACGATCACCACCCAGGCGTGCCTAGAATATTTCCACTCCGACGGCGTGCTGCCGGCGGGTTTGCCCGAGCAAGTGAACGCCGCGATGGTCGAATTGCAGCGACGTACTGACAAGCAGTTCGGCGGAGCTGAAAATCCGCTGCTGGTTTCGGTTCGCAGCGGAGCGCGCGCCTCGATGCCCGGCATGATGGATACCGTGCTAAATCTGGGATTGAACGATGAAACGGTTGCCGGGCTCGCGGCGCTCACCGGAAACGAGCGTTTTGCGTGGGATGCGTATCGCCGTTTTATCATGATGTTCTCCAGCGTGGTTTTGAACATCGAGAAACATCATTTTGAAGAGCGAATTGATGCGTGCAAAACGAAGCTCGGTGTGGAAACCGATACGCAACTCGGTGCCGAACAGTGGCGCGAATTGGTGACGGCATTCAAGCTGATTGTGCGCGCACAGAGCGGACGCGAGTTTCCCCAAGATGTCAACGAGCAGCTCGATTTAGCAATTAAAGCGGTCTTCGACTCGTGGAACTCAAAGCGCGCAATCGATTATCGGCGGTACAATAAGATTTCGGATGACTGGGGAACCGCCGTCAGCGTCGTTTCGATGGTCTTCGGAAATATGGGCGATGATTCGGGAACCGGCGTTGCATTTACGCGCGACCCGAATACCGGCGAAAAGCGCCTGTTTGGGGAGTACCTGCGTAATGCGCAGGGCGAGGATGTCGTCGCCGGAATCCGCACGCCTGAGAAGATCAGCGATCTGGCGCAATCGCAGCCGGCTGTCTACGCGCAGTTTGTCGAGATTGCTGATAAGCTGGAACATCACTATCGCGATATGCAGGACTTGGAGTTCACCGTCGAGCGCGGCAAGCTCTTTATGCTTCAGACCCGCAGCGCTAAACGTAGCGCCGAGGCAGCGGTACGCATTGCGATCGACTTGGTGAATGAAGGTACAATCGACAAGCGCGAAGCGGTTGGACGCGTCGATGCCGCATCGCTCGATCAACTCTTTCATGCGCGTATCAATCCGAGCGAACACTACGATGTCGCCGCGACCGGTTTAAACGCTTCACCCGGCGCCGCTGCCGGTCAAATTGTGTTTGACGCCGACACCGCGGTAGAACGCCAAGCGCAGGGCCAAGACTGTATATTAGTTCGGATCGAAACAACTCCCGACGACGTGCATGGAATGATCGCTTCAAAAGGCATCCTCACCGCGAAGGGCGGCGCGACCTCGCACGCCGCGGTCGTTGCGCGCGGAATGGGAAAGCCGTGCATCGCCGGTTGTGAGGGCTTGCAGATCGATCGCCGCAATAAGCGAGTGACCATCGGCGCCACAACGCTGGCGGAAGGCGACTGGCTGACGATCGACGGGACTGCCGGTTCGGTCATTCTGAAGAAGCTTGCACTGATCGATCCGCCTTCGACCTTACCGGAGTGGCTGGCAACGTTTCTGGGCTGGGCCGATGAGTTGCGTACGCTGGATGTCTGGGCGAATGCGGACACTCCGCAGGATGCGCGCAGAGCCCGCGAACTCGGCGCTCGGGGAATCGGGCTCTGCCGCACCGAGCACATGTTTATGCAGACCGATCGCCTGCCGATTGTGCAGCAGATGATCATTGCCGACACCGAGCAAGCGCGCGCTGTGGCGCTCGCGCAACTCCTGCCGTTTCAGCGCGATGACTTTGCGGGCATCCTTGAAGCCATGGCCGGTTTTCCGGTAACGATTCGGTTGTTGGACCCGCCGCTTCACGAGTTTCTGCCGTCGTTTGAAACGCTGTTGGTCGAAGTCACCGAGTTGCGCCTGCGCGAGGGTATCGATTCGCCCACGTATCAAGAGAAAAACTGCCTCTTAAAACGCGTCCAGCAACTGCATGAACAGAATCCGATGCTTGGGTTGCGGGTATGTCGTTTGGGTATCGTCTATCCCGAAATATACGCGATGCAGGTGCGTGCGATCTTCGAGGCGGCATGCGCCCTCGATCGCAAGGGCATCGACGTTCGCCCCGAAGTGATGATCCCCGGGGTCGGCACCAAAGAAGAGATGCGCTTCACGCGCGACGCAGCGAAGCGAATTGCCGATGAGGTATTGGCGGAGAATGCGAGCACGCTTGCCTATCACATCGGCACGATGATCGAACTGCCGCGCGCGTGCGTAGTGGCCGACGAGATCGCCGAATACGCCGAGTTCTTTTCGTTCGGAACCAACGACCTTACGCAAACGACCTACGGCTACAGTCGAGATGATGCCGAAGCGTCGTTTATTCCGCAGTATCTCGAGAAGAAGATTCTTGCAGACGATCCGTTTCAAGTGCTTGATCGGCGCGGCGTCGGCGAGTTAATGCAAGAGGCAGTACGGCGCGGGCGCGGTGTTAACCCTGAGCTTAAAATCGGAATCTGCGGTGAGCACGGCGGGGAGCCTTCAAGTGTGGCATTCTGCCACGCGCTTGGTTTGAACTATGTCTCGTGCTCTCCGTATCGTGTCCCGATTGCGCGGCTTGCGGCGGCGCAAGCCGCAATAGGCGCGATTGATTAATTTACCCTGAGAGCCGCCTTAAGCTGCGATTAGATCGCATTCCAGCGACATGGAACCGGAACCCAATCTTCCAATATCGGCGTTGCGTGCAAAGAGATCGTTCACCGACACACACGCACTACGCTAAGGAGAATGGAATGCAAATCACCAAAATTAGAAACCTCATCGCTGCGGCACTGCTTTCGGTTGCCATGTTCGGCGCCGGCGCCGCCTTTACATCGGGAGCCAAGGCTGCAATTATCGTAACCAATCCGGTCGTCGCGCTGCGCGGCGAGCGTGGGAGCGCCGTCAATATGCTCTACGTCCGCCGTCGCGTCGAAAGCCTGATCGATCAGCTGCAGCGCGATCGCCGCGACTACGGAGGCCATCGCCTTACCGCTATTGCGGATCTGCAGCAAGCTCGTAACGAAATTATCGCCGCGATCAGCTACGACTCGACCCACGGTCACTAGAGGGTTCGCTCACGCGCGGTCTTGCGCGACCTCTCGGCAGAGCTTCTGCGCTGCCGAGAGATCGACGCGGGAGCGCTCCACAAACAGTTTGCGCCAATAGGCTTTGCCGGAGAGCTTTGCGATGAGGTCAGAGGCTTCACGCGCATCCACGATTCCGGCGCTGGTGCGCACCCATACGCTGCGGCGGTGATCGTCGGCGCCGAGCGGAAGTCGATGCAAAACCTGCTCTTGCTGGTCGCCCCACACGGTGTCGGCACCGAATCTCGATTCAAGCGCGGATTTACAAACCTCGTACATCTCTAAATCGTGAGCCGCATTGAACTCTGCGGCCACCCCGTAGACACGCACACGTTCGCGAAGTGCGCGAGCCGCCTGCGATGGAACTTCAAGCAATGCGTTGAGCACGCGAAAATCGTCCCAGCGCAAAAACTCGTCAATCGGATCAAGCCGGCGGGGATCGGGCCATAACTCTGCCAGAACCGTTTGCAGGATGCGCTCGAACATCCGGGTGGTGTGGTGAAAGTAGACCGTGGCAAACATCATGTAGCGAGCCAGCACAAACGATTCGAGAGCCGGAACGCCCCGACCGTCGATGCCCATCACAAGGCCGCCGTCGCGCTCAAAAATTCGCAGCGAGCCGACCAGCTGGTCGCTGTCGTAACGGCCGCTCGTTACGCCGGTGAAGTACGCATCGCGCAGCAGGTAATCCATGCGGTCGGCATCTAGGTTCGGCCCGCTTACGATCTCGGAGAGCACCGGTCGTCGGTTATCCCCCGACCCGAGGATAAGGCTCAGTACGTCGGCGGGATCGACCTGGAGCGCATGCAGATGAATTTGAATCTCCGAAAGCTCCAGCAGCGCTCGCGTGCGCTGCTCGTGCATGATGCCGAGTACCGCCTCGCATGCGTGGCTGAACGGTCCGTGGCCGATGTCGTGAAGCAGCAATGCCGCGCGCACCAGCCGACGCTGATATGCGACCTCTGCGTCGTTGCCGAAGAACTCTCGCCCGTTGCGCACCAACTCGTCAAAGACGCGGGTCCCCATTGCCAGCGCGCCTAGCGAATGGCTAAAGCGGGAGTGCTCGGCCGATGGGTAGGCTAAGAACGCAAGCCCGAGCTGGCGCAGACGCCGTAGGCGCTGCATAACCGGGGTATCGAGCAGCTGCGCTTCGTGCTCGGATAGCTCGATAAAATGGTGGATCGGATCAAAAACCCGCTTCATGGGGGCTGGTTTTCGCCCCAAGTCGGCGAATCATCCTGATTCTTCATCATGCGATTCGATCAGGGAACGATCCGAGAGATTCACGCGCGCATCGACATTGCGGCGTTTATCGGCGCATACGTTCAACTTCGCAAACGCGGCAACGATCTGGTTGGCCTCTGTCCGTTTCATAGCGAGCGGACGCCGTCGTTTCACGTTCATCCCGACAAGGGCTTCTTCAAGTGTTTCGGCTGCGACAAGGGCGGCGACGTGATTGCCTTCGTCCAAAACTTGGAGAACGTGCCGTTTCCTGAAGCCGTGCGAATGTTGGCAGCCCGTGCCGGAGTCGAACTTGAGGCTGAGAGTCCGGGGGCGGCTCGACAGCGCGGCGAGCGCGAAGTCATCTATGAGGCAAACCAGATCGCGGTCGCGTTTTTTGCAGCAGCGCTCCGTGACGAACGCGGTGCGAAGGCGCGTGACTATTGCGAGCGGCGAGGAATCTCATCGGTATCGATCGAGCGCTTCCATCTCGGATATGCGCCGGATAGCTGGGACGGATTGGTCACCGAACTGCAGCGCAGCGGCATCGATCTTGAACTTGCAGCCAAAGCCGGATTGCTCAAACCCGGACAGCGCGGGTTCTACGATTTCTATCGCGATCGGCTGATGATTCCGACCTACTCGACCACCGGCGAAGCGATTGCATTCGGCGGTCGCGCACTCGGTGAGGTCGAACCAAAATATCTCAACACCGCGACCACCCCGGTCTATACCAAAGGCCGTCACGTTTACGCGCTCAATCTCGCGCGCCGGGCTGCCCAGTTCAATCGCACCCTGATCGTCGTCGAAGGCTATTTGGACTGCATCGCGCTCCAACAAGCCGGCTTCGAGAATGCCGTCGCTTCGCTCGGAACGGCATTTACCGAAGAGCAAGCCGGTGAATTGCATAAGTACGCGGACAACATATTTATCTGCTTTGATGCCGATGCCGCAGGCAGTAATGCGGCGGGCAAGGCGGTCGATATCGCTGCCAAGGTCATTGAGAATGCCGGGTCGAGCCTGCGAATTGTTCAACTGCCCTCGGGCCAAGATCCCGACAGTTTTGTGCGAGAAAACGGGGCCCAAGCGTTTGGCGAACTGCTTGAGTCGGCCAAGCCCTCAATCGAGTTCAAACTCGACCCACAGATCGATCGACTGCGCAGCGGCTTCGATTCTCCAGCTGTAATCGCGCGCCAAGCCGAACAGCTCATTCGCGAGATGACGCCGCGCGCGGAGTGGGACAAATGGCGCGTCTACATCGCCGGTAGATTAAAGGTAAATGTCAACGATCTGCGCAATAGTCGGTTCTTCGCAAACAGCGCAAACTTCGCACCGCGCATTGCCGGAACCAGCGTTTCCGCCGGCCGCCATCTCCCGCTTGGAATCGACAGTCTCTCATTCGAGCGCGATGTGCTCGAGATAATGCTGGAAGAACCGGCATTGTTGCGCGAGTATCGCGAGCGGATTCTCCCAGAGCGATTCCGTAATGAGGTCTACCGGTCCATCTATGGGCGCATGGCGGCCCAGGCCGAGGGGCTGAACGGCGGCGCTGATGTTTTGGGTCTGTTTGCCGAAGATAGTGATGCAGCCGAGTTGCTCGCCTCGCTGGGACGGCGGGAACGCAGCTCGACCACTCGTTACGCGGATGCGCAGGCGCGGCGTGCCCATCTGGAGCGGGTCGTAGAGAGTCTGCAACTCGAAGATCAAAAAGAACGTTATCAGGAATTGTCCAACCTGATCGATGAATTGGGAACAAGCGGCCAGCCGATCGAAAGCGCCTTGCGCGCCGAATACGACGGGCTCGTAGCGCTGTTGAAGAACAAGAAACCCGCATGAAAGGGGGTGAAGAAAGAAATTATGGCACGTAAAAAAACCAGCGCCGCGGCGACCGACCAGACGCCCATCTCGCTCGATGAACTGAAGAAAAAACTTATTGAAAAGGGCAAGAAGCGTGGCTCGCTGACGTACGAAGAAGTGAACGCCGCCTTCGACAACGTCGATGATGTCGGTCCTGAAGTGATCGATGATCTATTCGAAGAGTTGGCCACGCTAAATATCGAGATCGTCGACGAAGAAGCCAAGCCCGAGAAGCGCGAAGCCGATGCGCGAGAGCCGGTTGACGAAACCGCCCTACCGCCGGGTGTAGCGCTCGACGACCCGGTGCGCATGTATCTCAAAGAGATCGGCCGCGTACCGCTGCTCTCGATGGACGATGAGAAGCGGTTGGCAATGGGTATTGAGGCCGGTGAGACCGAGGTGCTAAAAAACGGCAGCGCCCGTTCGGCGATTATTATCGCCGGTGAAGAATCCAAACGCCAGCTTACTGAGGCGAACCTTCGCCTCGTCGTTTCAATTGCGAAGAAGTACGTGGGCCGTGGCATGCTGTTTTTGGACCTCATCCAAGAGGGAAATCTCGGCCTCATTCGCGCGGTTGAAAAGTTTGATTACCGTAAGGGGTATAAGTTTTCGACGTACGCGACGTGGTGGATTCGACAAGCGATCACGCGTGCGCTCGCCGATCAGGCGCGCACCATTCGCATTCCGGTCCATATGGTGGAAACCATCAACCGTCTGATCAAGATTTCGCGCCAGCTGCTGCAAGAGCTCGGCCGCGACCCGTCGGTGGAAGAGATCGCGCTGGAGATGGGGCTGACGCCTGAAAAGGTTCGCGAAGTCATTAAGATCAGCCAGGAGCCGATCTCGCTCGAAACCCCAATCGGTGAAGAAGAAGACTCGCACTTGGGTGACTTCATCGAAGATCAAGAGGCGGTTGCGCCGGCTGAGGCAGCCTCGGTCATGTTGCTCAAGGAGAAGATGGCCGACGTTCTGCAAAATCTCACCGAGCGCGAGCGCAAGGTGCTGGTGCTGCGATTCGGCTTGGAAGATGGGCATCAGCGCACCCTCGAAGAAGTTGGCCAAGAGTTCGGTGTTACGCGCGAACGAATCCGCCAAATCGAAGCCAAGGCGCTGCGCAAATTGCGCCATCCTTCGCGCGGCAAGGCGCTCAAGGATTACTGGACCAACGAGTAATCCGCGGCCTGCGTCACAAGTGAGTGCCGGGGCAGTATACTAAAGAGATGCTAAGCCTGATTCTCGCCGGCGTTGTTGCGATCGCGCCCGCCGCAAACGCTCCGTTGCCGTCCGCCTCGCCGAGCGTTCCCCCGCTTCGCGGAATCGCGACGGTGAAGAGTACGCCGTACTGCACATCGTTTGCTACGCATTTCAACGGTGCAGTCGTTCCAATGGTACAAAACGACTACCAACTGACGCGCATCGATACCGGACTTGAGAGCATCAAGGTGCTCTTTAGCAGACCAGATTTTGCGACGCGCTTTGCAACGCTGCGCGCACAGCTCGTAAAACAAGTCGGTACCATGCAGCAGAATCTGCCGACTATCCAAGCGCAGGTTAATCAGCTTCGACTGGGCGAGAGACTTACCAGCAACCCGGCTCAAGCAAAGCAAATGCGCCAACTTGCCGAGCAGATGCAGGCGGCCTACGACAAGCAGCATCAAATGACCGGCGATCTGCTTGGTGTCGTTCAAGGCATGATGGACTTCGATACCAGTGCCCCCGCACCAATCGGCGGCTCGTCGCTCTCGACGGAAATGGCACCGGAGCAGATGACGAACATCAAAAGCTATTTGAAGTTCGATGGTATGCGCGACCGCCTAACCGACGCCGAAACGAAAGCCGGCGATATCGCGCTCGATATCGCCGACAACGTCTGCCGCTAGCCACTCCTTCGACTACGGATTCGCATTGCGAATCCTGCTCAGGATGACAAGGTGCGCTCAGGATGATCAGTGCTGGTTGTCACCCTGAGCAAGAGATTTGGCAGAGCCGAATCTCGCTGTCGAAGGGCACACTGCCAAACGAAACCGCCGAGAACCTAAGGCATTCGTGGGCGTCCGCCGCGGGAGAACTCTACATGGAGTCTTTTTCGGCGGTGGGGCTGGGGTGAACGAGCGGATTTTTATCGGCGAACGCGCCGTTCGGATTGGGTTTTACCCACACAATCAAATCCCAGAGTTTCGGAAAGACGAAGACTGTTTGAACCGCGTCGGCGGCCTTCACTCTTCCGAGTTTAACCAGTGCGGCAGCTGTCGGGTTGTTGACATCGCCGCCGGCGCCGATGAACTTCTTGCCGCTCGTCGCGCCGTAACTCGGCTTACCGTCGGCATCTTTTAGCACATAATGAATGTGCGCGTTGAAGTCTTGCCAGCGCTGAGCGTTGATTCCCCAGAGTTTCGGCTTCGCCGGAGAGTCTTTTTGCAGCACTGAAAAGTCGGCGCCTAAGAGATTACCGTTCACGTCGTACCAAAGTTGACTGGGATGCTTTGGGTCGGAGCTGCTCCAGTGTAAGTTCGCGTAGCTGATAGCTCCGGTGTTATCTTCATTCGTGTAGCGCGTATAGCCGGCGGCCGTAGCGGCGGCTGCAGTCGGAAAGCGCGCGGTGAGATCTTTTTGAATCGACTGCACGAACTGTACTTCAGCGCCGATCGGCTTGTCCGAAAGTTTGGCGGGCGCCGCGAGCGCCGAGGCGCTGCCGACGAAAGCGAATGCAATAAAGAGCGAGAGGGCTCGTTGGAACATCGTTATCTCCGTATTCTAAAAAATTAAGGCGTAGCCGAGGCCGCGGGTTGCGGACTTGGGCTCGGCTTGTATTTAGGCGGATTCGGCGGCAAGGTCGGAGGTACCGTTGCGAATGGGGACGGAGAGAAGGCCGAATACGGTTTCTCGATATCGGTGGAAAATGGCGGCGGGCTTTCGATAACCACTATACCCGGCTTTACGGCATTGACGCGGGCGGCGGTGCGGGCGCGGATGAGCGTTCCCGGTCCCAACACCAAGTTGCTGCCCTTGCGAAGCACGCTGTAGAGCGCGTGGTAGGGAATGATGATGTTCTTGATGGTGTCTTCGATGCCGGCCGTCTCGGCGGCGCCCGCCGTCATTTGGATCGTCAGATGCGAGGCCGGTGTTGAGAGCGGTACAAATTGGCCGTCGCGCAGCTTGAGCGGCTCAAAATAGATATCAACCGAGCCATCCACATTCCCGATCTGGGCTCGCGAGCTCTCGACAATCCGAATCTCGCCCGGCGATCCGGCCGTGGCGATGGTCCTACCGTTGAGCACGAGCGCGTCTTTGAGATGCACCCGTGCAGTCGTACCGGCGCGCGAGCGCCCCGAATCGATCGAATCGTCCAGTACAAAAAAAAGGCTCGTGCCCGCCGGTATGGCGACCGCACTCGCCGGAATCGGCGTCGGCGAGGCGCTCGGGCCGGCAGTGACGCGGGGAGTCGGCATAGCCGTCGATGGGCCGGAGTTGAGCGCGACGGCGGCTAGGACAATCGCCGCGATCGCAGCGCTAGCTCGCGCGTTTCTCTTTCTCAAGTTTTTCGGCTGCCGCAGCGGCGGCGCGCTTACCCTCTTCGATAAGCTGCTTGACTTTTTGGCCACCTTTTTGTCCGATCTGTTCGTAAAAGTTAGGTCCGTAGCGGTCGCGCGTAGCTTCGCCGCCTTTCTTCCCACCTTTCTTACCGATCTGTTCGTAGAAAGCGTGACCGTGGGCGAGTTTGGTTGCTTGGCCGCCTTTGCGTCCGATCGTTTCGTAAAATTCAGCGCCGTACTTTTGGCGCACGGTCTCGCCGCCCTTTTGGCCGGCTTCCCGAACGGTCATTCCGCCGGCTTTTTTGGGTTTGGGGGTCTCCGCCATGAAAACTATTTACCTCGGTTTGTTGGACCGCCCTAGAAGGACGGCGTTCCTATGCTCCATATACTACAACGCATCAGCGCATAAGAAAGTTGGTTATGATTTGGTCAAATCAAGATTCGCCGCACTTTTCAGCGTAACCGCGGCCCTCACGGTTCTGATTGCCGGTTGGGCGCCGACAAACGCGCAGGCTTCCGGAGCACCCGATTTCCGAACAATCGTGCGCCTTGAACAGGGCCGGTCGCTTGGGAACGGCGCGCTGGCCGGATTCTTACAGGAACGCGACCCAATCGTCGCCGCCAGAGCCGCGCTGGCGATCGGTCGAACCAAACAGCGCGCCGGCATCCCGCTGTTGCGCGCGCACCTAGCCGACCGTAACGCCGGGGTGCGTGCAATGTCGGTCTACGGGCTGGGATTGCTCGCCGACGCGGCGACCGCGCCGAAGCTGCTTCAGCTTGTAAGTTCGGACCCCAGTGGAGCGGTCCGAGTCGCCGCGCTCGATGCACTCAACCGATTCGAAACCGCAAAGCGACTGGCCGGGAACGTTGAAGCGCGGGCCGCAGGCAAGATCGTGCTCGTACTCCGGCACTCACCCGACCCGATACTTCGCGAGCGGGCCGCAGCCGCGCTTGAGGCCTTCCGCGACGGCGGCTCCGCAACTGCGGTCGCGCGAGGATTAGCTGCTGCTTTCTCGAGCGAGCGCAACGCCGATGTGCGCTGGCACATTGTGTGGACCATCTATCGGGCCTATCCGCAGCGAGTTCCTCGGGCAACGCTCGCCGCGGCGCTGCGCGACAATAGTGAACTCGTTCGGATTGAAGCCGTACGCGCTTACGGTCGCCTCAAGAACGCAGATGCGATCGCGGCGCTCACCCCGCTGCTAAACGATTCGTCGTGGCGAGTTCAAGAGCAAACCATCGAGTCGATTAAGGCACTGCGCGGTGAACCGCTGACCGACCATCTGACACAGATACCGTCCGGGATTCATGTTCCCAAGCCGATCGTGCAGAACTTCATGGAGTTGGCGCCGCTACCGCGCCCAACATTTACCGGCAAGCCAAGCGCGCCAAACGCCGACGAAGCGCTCGATAACCCGAAACTCACGCTTGCGTCCAGCGCCTCGATGAACGGCCCAATGCCCGGACCGCATCCGCAGGTTCGCATCAAGACTACCAAAGGAACGATCGTCGTCGAGCTCTTTCCCGAGTGGGCGCCGCTTACAGTAGCGAACTTCCTTAATCTCACGAACCGCGGCTATTACGATGGCAATCGCTGGTTTCGGATTGTCCCCGATTTCGTGGCTCAAACCGGCGACCCCAACGACAACGGTGAGGGCGATGCCGGGTACACGATCGGCGCTGAAGAGAATCCGCTCGAACAGTCCAGTTATATCTTATCGATGGGCATGAATTACAACAAGAGTGGTCCGATTCGTGATTCAGCCGGTACGCAATTCTACATCACGCTATCACCCCAGCTCCATCTCGATCGCGACTTCACCGTCTTTGGGCGCGTCGTTGCCGGGTTCGATGTCCTCGGCCGATTGATTGAATCCGATCGCATGATCCGCGTCGAACAGATTCCCGACTCAAAATAGCTATTTCATGAACATCGAGGAGAGCGCGAAGAGCGCGTTCTCCTTGCGTTCAAGAATGCGGCGGTAAAAATATCCCGCCCAATGGGTGCCGAACGGAATATAGACTCGTAGGCGATATCCCTGCGCAATGAGCGTACGCTGCACTTCCGGCCGAATGCCGTACAGCATTTGAAACTCAAAACGGTCGCTAGAGATGCCGTTTTGCTTCACATAGATCTTGATCGCTTCGATCAAGCGCAGATCGTGGGTCGCGATTCCGGGATAGTTCCCGCGTGACAGAAGCTGCTTAGCCAGAAGCATGTACTGCTCGCGTATGAGCGGCATCTCTTTGATCGCGATCGCTGCGGGCTCGCTGTAGGCGCCTTTGCAGAGACGAACCCGTGCGCTCAGTTCGATAGCGCGTTCGACATCGCCGGGCGTTCGTTTTAGATAGGCCTGAAATACCGGACCGACGTTTTTCTGCTGCGAAAAGACTCTCTCGAAGACATCCAGCGTGCTCGCAGTCACCGCCGAACCCTCCATGTCGATTCGCACAAACGGGTCGGAATTACGTTGCGCGCGCTCAAGAATCGCCAGCAGGTTCTGCGCGGCGAAATCTTCGTCAATCAGCAGGCCCATCGCCGTCAGTTTGATCGACACATTTGTTTGCAGACCGGATCGTCCGATTGCATCGAGCATCTCGAAATACACGTCGCGCGTATGCAAAGCGGCATCGCGCTCGAAGACATCTTCGCCCAAAAAGTCGAGCGTGGCCGTGATACCTTGATCGTTGAGTCTGCGCACCGCCTCTAATGCCGATACGATTGTCTCACCGGCGACAAAGCGTTTTGCAAGGAAGAAGAAGCGCCGTTGAAAGGTGGAGTTGGGAGCTAGCAGACGATCGATGACGGCCATTACGCCGTTATACGACGCGTCGGCGCAGAGCCCATTGCACACCCAGCACAACCGCTGCGAGCACGACGAACCCGTAGCTGAGCGCGAGCGCCGGGCCGACGCCTTGAGCGTCGAGACTCACATAGAGCGCAACCGGCAATGAGGTGGGATGATAGGCGACGATCGAGGTCGCGCCGTATTCGCCGATTGCGCGCAGCCACGCCAGCAGGATGCCGGCGGCAACGTTCGGCGCGGCTAGCGGCAAAGCGATCTTCAGAAAGCTCGTCATCTGCGATGCGCCTAAGGTTGCGGCGGATTCTTCGTAGATGGGATTCAGTGCGCCAAAGGCAGCGCAAGACGTAATCGCCACGAACGACCCAGCAACAAAAAACTCGGCGAGCGCTATCCCGGGCAAGCTGTCGACCAGCGAAAATCCGTGCGCGTAGAACGCGCCGCCAAGCGGGCTCTGCGTTCCGATAACGTGCAGCAGAATAATTCCCGAAGCAACCGGCGGAAATGCCAGCGGAAGCGCGAGCCCAAAGAGCAGCGGGCCGCGAACCCTCGCCCGTGCGTGAGCCAGGGCATAGCCCGCCGGTACGCCGAGTACGCTCGCGACCGAGATTGCAATCGATGAGGCCAGAACGGAGACCCATAGCGAGTTGCGCGCTACCGGCGCCATGAACGCATGCATGACCTCGGCGGGCGAGGTCGTCGCAAGCATAGCCGCAACCGGGCCCAGCAGCGTAAGCAACAGCAGGCAAATAGCCAGCAGAAATAGCGGTCCGATGCGATTGCCGGTCACGCCGCAAATAGTGCCATCCCGACCAACTTCCGTCAACCTTCCGGCGGCCTAATCTTCCTACTAGGGCAAACTTTACCAAGTTCAGGGGTCGGGAGCGAGGCCGCTTCGGCCTGCGCGGCAAAGGGGATGGCATGACGCAGCGGACTTGGCGGGTGCTGATTGCCGACGACGATCCAGCGATTTGCACGCTTATCGATACCGTCTTAAAAAAAGGCCCGTATGAGATAACGGTGCGCAACGATGCCGAGAGCGCGTTGGTGGCGCTTAATCGTGAGGAGCCGTTTGATGTGATCATCTGCGATTTCATGTTGCCGGGAATATCGGGAATCGATCTGATCGAGCGTCTGCGAGCCGACGACAAGACCCGGCGCGTACCGATTCTGATGATTAGCGGCCATACCAACTACGCGATGGACGGCCGGGCGAAGAGCGCGGGAGCCAACATGTTCTTGAACAAGCCGTTCACCATATCGCAGCTGCGCACGGCCATTGCCGGCTTGCTCGCTCAATCTTCATCTCCCGCGCTGTAGGTTTGTGGCCGGTCCCGCTCTTATAAAGATCTTCGCGGTCGCGCTCTCGCTTGCACTCGACGTATTTGCGGTGAGCGTCGGCGTTGGAATGCGCGGGGTCTCCGCGAAGACGAAGCTGCGAATCGGGCTTTCGTTCGCAACGGCCGAGATCACCATGGTAGTATTGGGTGCGCTGCTGGGCCTGGCGATCGGAAAGCTGATTGGCGATATTGCCGGTTACGTCGGATTCGTTGCGCTCATTGGTCTGGGCAGCTATATGATTATCGAGAGTCTGCGCGATTTAGAAGATAAAGCGCCGCTCGATATGTCGACCGGCTGGGGGCTTTTGATCGCGTCGCTTGCGATCAGCCTGGATTCACTCGGCATCGGGTTTTCGATACTCTACATCGGTGTGCCGCTGGTCGCCTCGCTCGTTATCATCGGGGTCGTTTCGGTGTGCTCCACGGCGCTTGGGCTCACGCTCGGCAAGCGGCTCGGAAAACGCGCTGAGGAAGGTGCTGAACTGTGGGCCGGGATCGTCTTGGTGCTTACCGGCATCGCCTTCATTCTGCTGAAGGTCGCGCACCTCGGTTAGGAGTCGGCCGATTTGGCGCGAAAGCGGGCAGCATGAGCCTTGCAGCGCAGTTGCTGGATATTGCACGTTCGAGCGGCGCGCGTTCAATCGTTGTTGTCGGAACCGGTAAGAATGTCGGAAAGACCGTCGTGGTGCGCGCGCTCTGCGATGCGGCGAACTCGAAGCGCGTCGCGTTCGGATTGACGTCGGTCGGCCGCGACGGCGAAGGGTTTGATTCGAGCGACGCGGTTGCAAAACCAAGGCTGCTGCTGCACCCGGGAACAACGATCGCAACCGCTCGGCAAACGCTGCTCGGCGCTCCAGGATGCGAGATTCTGGATTTTTCCGATCTGCCGACGGCGGCCGGTGATCTCGTGTACGCGCGGGTGCGCACACCGGCGTACTACGAAATTATCGGCGCGCCAACGGCCGCGGGTGTGCGCAGGGTTATCGAGCGCCTCGCCGGACTTGGTTGCGCGCAGGTGATCGTCGATGGCGCGGTCGATCGGCTTGCGGCCTTAGCGGGCGGCAGCGATGCCGTGATCGTGGCGACCGGTGCGGCGAATTGCGCGACTACCGAAGCCGCCGTTAACGATATCCGCTCGCTGCTCCGTCGTCTGAGGATTCCGTTGCGTGATTCGAACGAAGCCGCGATTCAAATCGATGGTGCGCTCACCGCCGAACGTGCGGCCGCCTTAATTTCGCAGAACGAGCGACGACAGATCGTCGTGCGCGATCCAACCCAGATTGCGCTCTCCGGGAACGCATTTCTAACTATCGCGCAGCGGCTTGATCTGCGCTGCGAGCGCCCGCTCAATGTAGTCGCCGCAACGGTCGCATCGATTGGCCGCGAGCGGTATTTCGAACCGCGCGAGTTCGGTCGGCAAGTGGCCGAAGCAACCGGTTTGCCGACCTTCGATATTTACGCCGGTAAAGCGATCGCCGCATGAATTGGGAGCCGCTTATCGATGCGCCGACGGGGGCGGCGCTGCAACTAGACTGGCTTGAAGCGGCGCTCGAGCCGGTGAGCGAATACGGCCGCCGCGAATTTGCAGCGGCTTCGCCGTTCACGACCGATCAAATCGACCAGTTGCGTGCCGCGCTGAACGTCGTCGCCCGATTCGCCGAAACGCTCGACTCAGCGCGACTCGATGCGCTTGCGGAAACGCTCAGAGGAATGCCGGATGCGAGCGGAGCGATTGCACGCGCGGCGTTCGGCGACACCCTTGCCGATGCAGACTTTCTCGAGCTGCAACGGTTTTGCGACGGCGTTGTTCGCGTTCGGTCATTGCTCGAAAACGTTCGCGTTTGGCCGGATGACGGCACCGATGAGACTGCCGCGGTCGCGAGCGCTCTTGAACGCGGCCGCTCGGGACGCTTCGGCTTTTATCTCGACGACGCGTTCGACGAAGCGCTTTCGAATGCACGCATCGCCGCGACGGCCGCGCAATCAGCGCTTGACGATGCCGGGGACGCCACCCTCAAACGGGTTGCAGCCGAGCTTGGGCGCGATGATCTGACCGACGAATTTATCGTCATGCGCGATGAGGTTCGGGGCGGCCTTCCATCGGATATCCATGTAGTTCGGGAGACGCCTACCTACTATCTATGCACGCTCGAGCTGGATGACCGATCGCTGGGGGCGCTCGCGCGTCGGGACGCAGCCGCCGATGCAGTCGCGCGTGCAGAAGAGTCGGTGCGAGCTCGGCTTTCCAACGTCGTTGCCGAACACAGTCTCGCACTAACGCAGCAGTGCGCAAACCTCGGCAAGATCGACGTTCTTATCGCAAAAGCCCGCTTCGCGCAACGCTATGAATGCATCGTGCCCGAGGTGGTCTCCGATGCGTCGATCGCGTTCGAGGCTGGTCGGTATCTGCCGCTTGCCGACGAGCTGAACCGCAGCGGCCGCGCGTATGTTCCAATCCATCTGGCGCTGAACGACACCGCGGTGTTAACGGGTCCGAATATGGGCGGCAAGAGTGCGGCGCTGCGTACCTGCGGATTTATCGCCGCATGTACTGCCTTTGGAGTGCCGGTTCCGGCTAGCTCTGCGCGAGTTGGGTTATTCGCTCACGTCGGCTGGCTCGGTATCGGTGTCGGCGATGATCACAACGGTCTGCTCTCGTCATTCGCAAAAGAAGTCGTGCGTTTGCGCGAATTGCTCACGCGAGCGGCGCAGCCGATGCTGATGCTGGTGGACGAGTTCGCTCGTACCACCACGCCGTACGAAGGCAAAGCGTTGCTCATCGCGCTCATCGAACAACTGCGCGCTCGTAACGACTGTGCCTTGATTGCAACCCACCTTCCGGGTATCGCCACGGCGGCTCGCACCCCTCACTTCGGCGTTCGCGGCCTGCGTAATGTTCCGAGTATCCCGCCGACGCGTGACCTCGCAGCGGCGCTTGATAAGTTGGCAACCGAGATGGATTACACGATCGCTGAAATCACCGACGATCGGCCGCCGCATGCCGACGCGATTGCGCTCGCACAATTGCTCGGCCTAGACCCGGGTCTAATTGCCGCCGCCCACACAGCGTTGACAGGCGAGCGCGCCGCTAACGGGCAAATGTAGTTTTTATGGATCCACTGATTATCACGGTTGCACCGGTCGGCGCGGAACTGACTCCGGAGCAAACACCTCATTTAGCCGTGACCCCGGCGATGCTCGGGGAGGTTGCCGAAAAAGTTCGCGCGGCGGGCGCTTCGATGATTCACGTCCATTGCCGCAATGATGACGGCGGCAATACACATGACGTCGCGCGGTTTCGCCAAGCCTACGAAGCGATTCGTAGCCGCAGTGATCTGATCGTGCAATTCTCCACCGGCGGCGCAATCGGGATGACGCCGGATGAGCGTTCATCGGTTTTGCAGCTTCGACCGGAGATGGCGACGCTTACCTGCGGTACGGTAAACTTCGGCGATGACATTTTCGAGAACAGTTTTCCGATCATGCGCGGGATTCTGAACAAGATGCACGAGTTTGATGTGCGCCCCGAACTTGAGATATTCGACAAGGGTCACCTCGCTAATGCGCGGCGATTAGCGGCCGAAGGTTTGCTGAGCTTCCCGCAGCACGCGGATTTTGTGCTCGGAGTCCCGGGCGGTTTGGAAGCGACCGTGCAAAATCTTTGCGATCTTGTCGATGATTTGCCCCCAGGATGCACCTGGTCTGCGGCCGGAATTGGACGCCAACAGTTGCCGTTGGCGGTAACCGCAATCGCCATGGGTGGGCACGTGCGCGTCGGCCTTGAGGACAACATCTACTATTCAAAGGGGCGGCTCGCCACCAATGAGGAGTTGGTCGCGCGAGTTGTGCGAATTGCGGGCGAGCTTGGTCGCCCGGTTGCCACACCCGACCAAGCGCGCGAGATATTGGCCCTTCGACAGCGGGGTCGCACTGCGAACCCTGGGCTTCGCTGGTAGCGAAGTCGCTTAGGGTGACATAGAGGCGCATTACGGGTAAAGGGGTTGGGTGGGGCTGACGCTAATCTGAGCGGGCCTTGTTCAATTACATCGTGCGCCGGTCGCTTCAGGCGATTCCGCTCTTGCTGCTCATCTCGATGATTCTATTCATCATTTTGAACAACGCTCCGGGCGGTCCGCTAGCGCCGTATCTCGCAAATCCGCACATAACCCCCGCCGACATTGCGCGGCTTAAGCACAATCTCGGATTGGATCAGCCGCTCCCGATTCAATACTTTCACTGGCTGGCGGCGGTCGTGCATGGCGACATGGGCTACTCGACCAGCAACTCCGAGCCCGCCTTCGCCGCAATCATCGAGCGCCTTCCGGCAACCCTAGAACTCACCGTTACGTCGTTCGTCGTAGCGATTCTGATCGGGCTCTCCGCTGGAATCTTTTCGGCGGTGCGACCGTATTCGTTCTCCGATTACTTCATCACGACGTTGGCATTCTTCGGTCAATCGATGCCGGTCTTTTGGTTCGCACTGATGATGCAGCTGGCATTCGCGGTTCATGGTATCCCGTTGCCCGGCGGATACGAAATCGTCTTACCGTCGGCCGGAATATCAGACTCGGACAGCTTTAACCTGGGCGATCGCGCCCGACATCTTGTGCTTCCGGTCATCGTGCTCGCGCTCTTGCAGTTGGCGCTCTACAGCCGCTTTATGCGCTCATCGCTGTTGGAAGTGATGAAGACCGACTACATGCGCACCGCGCGCGCAAAGGGATTGAACTTCAAGACAATTCTTCTCAAACATGGGCTCAAAAATGCGCTCATTCCGGTCGTTACCGTCACCGCGCTGTCGTTACCGGGGTTAATCGCGGGCGCGATCATCACCGAGACGATCTTCGCCTGGCCGGGAATGGGGCGGCTATTCATCAACGCGCTGCTTCAATCCGATATTGCGGTTCTTATGGCATATCTGGTATTAGTCGCATTTCTCGTAGTCTTCTTTAACCTGGTCGCTGATGTCGCATACGCCTGGCTCGACCCGCGCGTGAAATATGACTAGAGGATAGCCGTGGCTGCAACTTCACCAACCGTATTTCAGCCCGCCGCGGACGATGATGAGTTTGCGCTCAGCAAAAACACGGTCTGGAAGCGTTTCCGCCGTCACAAGCTCGCGATTGCCGGCGCGGTCGTGCTGCTCATCATGGTCTCGGCGGCCGTCTTTGCGAAGTTTCTCGCGCCGTTCGATCCGAACTTCATCGATAACGTGCATTGGCAGGGCAACCCATTACCGCCGTGTTTCGTCAATGCCGTTCAGTGCGGCGGTCATTTCTTAGGGAGCGATGAGGTCGGCCGCGATTTACTCTCGCGGCTGATGTTCGGCGCCCAAATTTCGTTAACGATCGGCGTCACCGCGGTGATTATGGAGATTTTGATCGGCACGGTTCTAGGCGCAATCGCCGGCTACTACGGCGGCTGGGTCGACTATACGATCATGCGTCTAACCGACGTTTTTCTCTCGATTCCGCTACTGCCGCTGCTGTTAGTGCTGACGGCAATCGTGGCCGCCAATTCAAGTAAGGCTGCACTCGGATTCGGGGTAATCGTGATTATTATCGGGGGTCTTTCGTGGCCGCCGGTCGCGCGCTTAGTTCGCGCGGAGTTTCTCTCGCTGCGAGAGCGCGAGTATGCCGAGGCGGCGCGAGCGCTGGGCAATAACGATTTTCGAATAATCTTTCGACACCTGCTGCCCAACGCGGTTGCTCCGATTATCGTGCAAGCGACGCTCGATGTCGCCGGGGTCATCATCTTGGAATCGACCCTCTCGTTTCTGGGCTTCGGAATCCAGCCGCCGACCGCATCCTGGGGCAGTATGCTTTCGAACGCTCAGAGCACGCTGCAGCAGGCTTGGTGGGCAGCGGTCTTCCCGGGCCTCTGCATTCTGGTGACCGTGCTGTCCATCAACTATATGGGTGACGGTCTGCGGGATGCACTTGACCCGAACATGCGCTAGCCCGTATCCTAGTGGCACTTGTCCTTAAGGCTTCAGTTGGGGTCGTGGCGGAATTGGTAGACGCACCAGCTTGAGGTGCTGGCGGGAGCAATCTTGTCCGGGTTCGAGTCCCGGCGTCCCCATGAAGTCTTAAGGCAGATCGGCGAAAATCCATGGGCAACCCGTGGATTTTTTGCTTTTTTGATAGCCTCGGGCATCTCGAGGGGCTAAAGTAGTGACGAGTCCCGAAACACTTACCCTATACCAAGCGTAGAAGATGAAAACGGCACGTGAGTGCGTTCGAGGAGTTTTTACTGTGTGGCTGACCCGATTTGCCCTTAATCGTCCGGTGATCGTTGCGATGGTTTTCATCGCTTTTGCGATCTTCGGTATGATCGCGTTTTCGCGGCTCGGGCGCAGTCTGAATCCAGACGTGGCATTTCCGGTTGTTGTCGTTCAAGCCGGCTATCCCGGCGCATCACCCGCCGAGATGGAGAAGCTCATCGTCAAGCCGATCGAGGATCAGCTCGACGGCATCGACCATCTGGATCAAATGACCGCGACCGCCCAAGAGGGTGTGGCCAGCGTTGTGGTTCAGTTCAAAATTGGAACGGACTTGAACTTGGCAGCGATCGATGTCCAGCGCCGGGTCGATACCGCCCGGGTCTTCATGCCGAACGACCTGGATCCGCCGTTTGTTTTCAAAAACGGCGCGGATTCGCCGATGCTCACGATCGCTGCCAGCTCAGCTTCGATGAATGGGCCGGCGCTCGCCGATGTTATCAACAATCAGATTATCCCCGAGATCAAACGCATTCCGAATGTGCAGAGCGTCGATCTGTCGGGTGCCGCGACTCGTGAGTTTGAAGTTGAGCCCAATCAGAATAGCCTGTTCGCAACCGGCGCAACGCTCTCGGATCTCTACAATGCGCTACAGGCTAACAATGCCAATCTGCCGGGCGGCCGAATCGACTCGGCCACTACCGAGACCAGCGTCTCCGTCCACGCCGACATTCAGCAGGCCTCCGATATTCTTGGGATTCCGTTGCCGATTCCGGGCGGAGCGAATAAGAATCTGCGGTTAGGCGATGTGGCAAATGCCTACGATGGTCATGCCGATCAGCGGTCGCTCTCCAAATTCAACGGCTCGCCGTCGGTCATCTTAGATGTCAATCGGACCGTTAACTCAGACGAAATAAACGCGACGAAGATTGCGCGCGATAAGCTAGTCGGTATCGAGAAGGCCTATCCGCAGATCAAGTTCACCGAGATCGATGCGCCGGCCGATTATACCCACAAGGCGCTCGTCGGCGTCTGGCAATCGCTGGGTGAAGGCATTATCTTAACCGCGATCGTGTTAATGCTCTTCCTGCACGCCTGGCGCAATGCTGCCGTCGTAATGATCGCGATTCCGTCCTCGATCTTAGCAACATTTATCGTGATGAACTTCCTGAACTTCCGGCTCGATATCATGTCGCTGATGGGGCTCTCGCTGATTATCGGTATCTTAGTAGACGATTCAATTGTCGTCCTCGAAAATATCACTCGGCATCGAGATATGGGCGAGGAGCCGCAGACTGCGGCCATTAACGGCCGCAGCGAGATCGGCGGCGCTGCAATTGCAATCACGTTGGTTGACGTTGTGGTCTTTCTGCCGATTGCGTTTCTCTCGGGAATTGTCGGCCAATTCTTGAAAGAGTTTGCTGCGGTGGTCGTCGTTGCCACGCTGTTTTCGCTATTCGTTTCGTTTACGCTTACGCCGCTGTTAGCGGCAAAATGGTCGGTTCTCAAGCGCAGCAAAGCGCCGCCGATCTATACGGCTTGGTTTCAGCGCGGGTATGAAGCACTTACGAGCTGGTACAAGAACCGCGCGCTGCCGTATGCACTTACTCATCGCCTGCTGACGGCGCTCGTCTGCGCGGGTCTGCTGATCGGCGCGCTCTCGCTGCCGGTTTTAGGAATTGTCGCAACCGAGTTTGTTCCGTCAACCAAGACCGGCGACATCACCATGACCGTAACCTATCCGCCCGGAACGCCGATCGGCACAACCTCGGCGAGCGTCGATCGGCTGGGCGATCAGATACTCAAGGTGAGCGGAATAAAGACCGTCCTCTCAACGGTCGGCTCGAAACCATCGGGCTGGGGCTCATCGGTCGGCGGAAACTATGCGCGCCTCCATGCCGTCACCTATCCCAATCGCCGAAATGACCAAGATACGATAATCGAGCAGATTCGCAAACTCGGTTGGGCTGTTCCCGGTGGTCAGCTGCAGGTCTCGGCTAACGGCGGCGGCGGCAGTGGCGGCGATCCGATCTTTTACACCATCGCCGGCCCGGATAGCCAGATCAACGCGGCTGCAACTAAGCTTGCCGCTTTCATTCGGACGATTCCAGGTACGGTAAACGTGCAGACGGGTGCAGAGGGTGAAGCGCCGCGCATTAACGTGCAGATCGATTCAAGTCGCGCGAGCATCGTCGGCGTCGCGCCCGGAGCTGCCGCCGCGGCTGCGCGCATCGCAATTGACGGCGCGGTTGCAACTAAAGTTCGTACCGATAATGGTTTGATCGACGTGCGCTTGCAATTCCCCAAGGTCGATCGTAGCAATCTCGATCACCTGAAGAACGTGCGGATTCGTGCAGGCGATGGAACGCTCGTCCCGCTTTCGGCGGTTGCAACCTTTAGCGCGACGACTGCGCCGACCAAGATCGAGCGATTCGATCGGCAGACGGTCGTACGCGTGACCGGCGACATTCTGCCCGGCTACGCGCTCGGCTCGGTTACCGGTCCGATCGACAAGAAAGTAAACTCGCCGGGATTTTTTCCGGCCGGTGTAACCACGCAGGCGCAGGGTGATACGCAGTTCCTCGCCGAGACGATGACATCGATGGCGATCGCGCTGCTGACTTCGGCAATGCTGGTCTACATGTTAATGGTTGTGCTGTACGGTTCGTTCGTCGAACCGCTGATCGTCATGTTCGCGGTACCGGTTGCAATCGTGGGTGCAATGGTCGCGCTTGCGGTCTCGCACCAAACGCTGAACCTGTTCTCGATGATCGGGATCGTGATGCTCTTCGGACTTGTCTCAAAGAATGGCATTCTGTTGGTCGACTATTCCAACACATTGGTCAAGCGGGGTATGCGCGTGCACGAGGCCGTTGTGGCGGCTGCGGCCACTCGCTTCCGACCGATTCTCATGACGACCTTAGCGATGGTTCTCGGCATGCTGCCGCTCTCGCTCGGATTTGCCGAAGGCGGAGAGTTCCGTCGCTCGATGGGCACTGTCATTATCGGCGGTTTGCTAAGTTCGCTGATCCTGACGCTGTTTCTCGTGCCGATGGTCTACAACACGTGGATGGGCTGGTTCGAACGGCGCGCCGATAAACGCGCGCTGCGAGCCGAACTTCGGGAGCCGGTGGCGGCCGGCTAGGGCCCCGAGGTGCGACCAGGCGGTTTGTTGGGTAAGGAACATCCGGCTACGCAACTGCGTTAGCATTTCTCGGAGGTACTTACTATATGAAAATCTATCAGCGATGCGCGGGTTTCGCGCTAGCACTCGTATTCGCAGCCGCCGCGAACGCCGCAATTCCGGCGGCAGCCGCCACGGTCAGCGTATCCGTTAACGGTCAGGGCATCTCATTCGATCAGCCGCCAATTGAACGAGCCGGGCGGGTGTTCGTTCCGCTGCGTGGAGTATTCGAACGCCTGGGAGCGAGCGTCGTGTATGCAAACGGGCTCATTAACGCGACTGGGAACGGCCATAACGTCTCGCTGCACATCGGCTCGACCGCCGCTACCGTCAATGGACAGACCATCTACAGCGACGTCGCGCCGTTTATCATCGGTTCGCGAACGCTTGTACCGTTGCGATTTGTGGCACAAGCCCTCGGCGCAGCGGTCGACTACAACGGCAGCAATCATAGCGTTTCAATCACCGGCGGAGGCGGCGCCGTCAACAACGCGCCGACCACAAATCAATCGTTCTACTTAAACGATAAACGTCCGGCAACGCGGGCATATAGTCTCACGCCGGCAATTCATGCCGCATTCAGTGAACCGATCAATCGTGATTCACTGCATGTCGCCGTTGACGGCCGCGATGTTACCGCACAGGTCTACGGAAGCGCGACCGGATTCGATGTCACGGCACCGTTTGCGCTAACTGCGGGTACGAACCGCGTGCGCGTTACCGGAACAACGCAGGCCGGCGCGCAATTCAATACCGGTTGGACGTTTGTCTCGAGCAGCGGCGGGGCCGCCAACTTTATCAACCGGATCCGCCCTGGGAACGGCACTCAGGTACAGAGTTCGTTCACGCTGAGGGGACACACGCTGCCGAACTCGACAGTCAAGGTCCTCGCTAAAGGCAGCGCCAGCGCGCTGGGCGGTTTCTTACAGGTCGATACCGGTACGTTCCAAACGCAAGTCACGGCCGACGCGAACGGCAACTTCGCGGTTCCGGTAGCAACGAATACGCCGAGCGGCGGACACATTCAAGTCGTGATTGTGTCGACGGCACCGGACGGGGCTTCGCACGAGAGCACGCTCTCGTACTCCGTATAGCGGACTGATTCGGCGCAGGACTCGCGTTCTCGTGGGGCGGGAGTTTGCTCCACCGAAGGACCGCTGGGGAAATTCACATCGTGTGAATTTCCCCGCTACCTGCATTTTTGACTGAACGAAGTTTTGTAGTCGCCCTCCGGGCGAAGTCAAAAATGTCAGAGTTCCTTCGGTGGAGCAAACTCCTGCCCCACGAGAACGCGAGTCCTGCGGCAGCGTTTATCGGGAAAAGGTACGGGAGCGGCGCGGTCATAAGTGCGATCGTGTGAGGGATGCAGATTGAGGATATTGATTACGGGTGCGGCTGCGGGATTGGCTCGCGGTATCGCGGGGGCATTAGCGGCGGATGGGCATGCAATCGCAATAACCTCTCGCCCAGGTGGAACCGATCCGGGTGATGTGGTGCGTGAAATTGAGGCTGCGGGTACATCGCTTGGGGCATTTCCGATTGATTTTCTTGCGGATGAAACGCTGGTTGTGAAGGCAATGGAGAGCATTGTTGCGGATGCGGGGCCGTTCGATGCCCTCGTTCACGCGGTTGGGCCGATGAAGATTGCGCGGTTTGAAAGATCGACGCTCGCCGATTATCATGCGATGATCGATGGGAATCTGCGCAGTGCGGTTATCGCGGCTGCGGCGGTGCTTCCGTCGATGCGCGCGAAAGGTTTCGGGAGATTGATATTCTTTGGGCTGAACGGCGCGCATGCAACCCATCCGGCGCGCGGGCTGAGCCTGCATGCCGCAGCTAAGGCAGGACTGGTGGCGTTTGCGCGAAGCCTCGCGATCGAAGAAGGCAGACGGGGCATTACCGTCAACGTCATCGAGCCGGGTGACGTCCGAGAAAAGTCGCTGAGTCGTGAGGAAGCCGCTCTCAGGGCGGCAGCTAATCCGAGAGGACGCGCCGGCTCTTGGGAAGATGTCGCCGGCGCTGTGCGGTTTTTCATCGATCCGAAAAATGATTTCGTGAACGGCGCGGTATTGGGCGTGAACGGAGGGTTGTCCGAACCGGGCGAGCAAAATGTTCCCTCTCCATGAACTTGCACGATGATACCGGCGCACACCGCGCATTTGCCTTGCCGGGCGCCAGCTTTCAGTACGGCCCCGATAAAACCGTTGCGGTCGAGCACATTGACCTTCACCTCACGCCCAACTTAGCGAAGCGTCGGCTCGCCGGCGTCTGCACGACTACTGTCCGTGCGCTCGATGAAGATGTCCACGAACTAGCGTTGAACGCGGTTGATCTGGACGTGAGCGCAGTAACTCGCGATAAGCAGCCACTGAAGTTCGCGCGCCGCAATGATCGGCTCATCGTTACATTTGATCCAGCGATCGCCGCCGGAAAGAGCGCGAGTTTTGCGGTCACGTATCAAACAACCAATCCGCGCCATGGGTTGTTCTTTGTCGAACCGGACGATGCGTATCCGAATAAAATTGCGCATGCCTGGACCCAGAGTCAAGATCAAAACGCTCGCTTCTGGTTTCCGTGCTTGGATTATCCGCACGAAAAGCAAAGTACATCGGCGACGATTGTGGTTCCGAAAGGCCAATTTGCGCTATCGAACGGGAAGTTGATCTCGCGTACGGATGATGCGCAGAATACCACCTTCCGTTACGAACAGACGATTCCGCACTCTACATACTTGATGACCTTCGTTGTTGGGCCGTTCGTGGAAATCGAACAGCGCGCTGCCGGTGTACCGGTTTCGTATTACGTGCTTCCCGGCCGCGAGGCTGACGGCGAGCGCGCATTCGGCAAGGCGCCGGAGATGATCGAAACGTTCGGCGCAAAGATCGGCACGCCGTATCCGTACGCGAGGTATTCGCAGATCGCAGTATCTGATTTCATCTTCGGCGGCATGGAGAACACAACCGCAACGACCCAAACCGATCGGACGCTGCACGACGCGCGCGCACACCTTGATTTCTCAAGCGATCCACTGGTCTCGCATGAGCTGGCGCATCAATGGTTCGGCGATCTGCTAACCTGTCGGGATTGGTCACACGCGTGGCTAAACGAAGGGTTCGCGACGTATTTTGAGGCGATCTGGCGCGAGTCCGATCTTGGGTACGATGAGTATTTGTACGACTGCTTTACGCTTGTCGCGGCGTATGTTGACGAAGATTCCGACCGCTATCGGCGGCCGATCGTCTGCAATCATTATCAGGACCCGATCGAGCTGTTTGACCGGCATCTCTATCAAAAGGGCGGCGCGGTTCTGCACATGCTGCGCGGAGAGCTCGGCGAGAAACGGTTCTGGCGCTCCATCGAGCGCTACGTTAAGGATAATGCCGAACGCAACGTTGAGACGATCGATCTGATTCGCGCGATTGAGGGAGCAACCGGCCGCAATATGCGCGGCTACTTCGATCAGTGGGTCTTTCGCGGCGGTCATCCCGAGATCGAAGTCTCGGTAGGCTACGATTCCAAGCGCAAGGCTGCGAAGATTACGATCGACCAAAAGCAGACCGTTGATGAAAAAAATCCGGCGTATCGGTTTGCCGTCGATCTCGGTTTTTGCTTCGAGCTGCCGCAGGTTGCGGCCAGCGATTTCGGCTCGGGTGTGCTTCCCGGCGAAAAGCGCATTCGGGTGCAGATCGAGAGCGCGCACGAAACCTTCTTCGTCCCGCTCGATGCGGAGCCGAAGCTCATTCGATTCGACCCCGGCGCGTTTCTGCTAGCCGGGGTTACGTATAAGTTTGGTACGGACTTTGCGATTGCGAGTCTGCAGGGCGATCCGGATTGCGTGGCGCGCATTCGAGCGGGTCGAGAACTTGCAAAAGACGGCTCCAAGAGCGCACGAGAAGCGCTCGGCCGTACGTTCAAAGATGATCCGTTCTGGGGAACCCTCGAAGAGATCGCCGGCGCGCTCGGTAGAACGCATGCGCCGTGGGCCAAGCAGATGTTGCTGCAAGCTCTGGAACATACGAACCTGAAAGTTCGCCGCGCGGTCGTCGCTGCGCTCGGAGAGTTTCACGACTCCGACGTCGCAGAAGCGTTATTGCCGATCGCGCGCAACGACAAATCGTATCTCGTGCAAGCAGCGGCACTGCACGCGCTTGGAAAGACGCGCGACAACCGCGCACTTCAAGTTTTGTTAGATGCCTTGAAAGTGAACACCTGGAACGGTGCGATTGAGTCGGGCGCTGCGCGCGGCTTGGGTGAACTTACCGATGAACGAGCGCTTGAACCACTGATCGCGGCCTCGAAACTTGGCCGCGAGGAGGGTCTGCGTCGAACGATTCCGGGTGTGCTGGTACGGCTTGCGGAACTGATTGAAACGCAGCGAAGCAGCGTCGTTGACGCGTTGATCGGCTTGCTTGACGACCCGATGTTTTTGGTGCAACTGAGCGCAATCACCGCGGTCGAACGGCTGGGCGATGCGCGCGCGCTCGGAACTCTCGAGCGGTTGCGCGAGAGCGCGTTCGATGGCCGGGTTCGACGCGATGCCGTCGAGGCGATGGTTCGCATTCGCGAAGCGCAGAAGGTTCCAGCGCAGATCACCGGCCTGCGCACCGACTTGGACGCACTGCGTGAAGACCAGCGCAAACTACAAGAGAAGATCGAAGAAGCGCTCGCGCGTTCTTAGGCGCGCAATCCTTTGGCTCGCGGTCGCGCTGCTGGTCGTCGGGGCCGTGGCGTTGTTGCGCGCCGCGTTGCACCCGCGATTCGAACCGCACCCGGTTGGCATACCGCATGAACGCGAGCACACGCCAATAGTTTGGAGTGCAGCGGATAGCGACAGATTGCGCAACGACATTCAAGCGCAGCTCGCGAAGGCAACACGCGGCGCGGGCGCCTGGAGTTGCGTCGTGCTTGCCGAAGATGGCCGGCAACTCTACGATGATCGCGGCGATGCGGCTGTAACGCCGGCCTCCGTTCAAAAGCTCATCATTGCGGCGAGCGCGATGCATACACTGGGCTCGACCTATCGCTTTCCGACGCTGCTCGCATCGGAGTCCGCGCCTCAGTCGGGTGTTCTTGCCGGGGATCTGTGGCTGGTCGGCTCGGGCGATCCGTCGCTGGTCTCAAACGATCTGCGCGGCGGTGTGAAACAGTTGGCGCAGCAGGGGATTAGAAGCATTACCGGCAGCGTGGCAGTCGATGCGCGCAGCTTAAGCGGCCCCGAGTACAATCCGTTGTGGAATGCCGACGATGCGAACGAAGATTATGCGGCCGCGATTAGCGGCATATCGCTCGATCAAGACACCGTAGAGTTTCACATCGACGGCGCTGCAGCCGGAGAGCCGGCGCAGATTCACTTGGAGCCGCCGAACGGCGCAGTTTCGTACACCGGAAGCGTCAGGACGGTTGCATCGACTTCGTATTCGACAGTCATTGTCGCGGCCGCAGAGGCACCGAATCTCTTTCTGGTCAGCGGACAGATTCCGGCCGGAGATCGCGAGGTATTCTATATCCCGATTCGTCAGGTTCCCCGTTACGTCGGCTCCGTGCTCCAGCGGATGCTGCGCGATCGTGGTATCGCGAGCGATCGCTCACCTCGAATCGGCCGCGCTCCGATTCAAACGCAACTCCTGTGGGAACATCGCTCGCGTCCGCTTCACGATCTGGTGCGCAAGATGCTCTTTGAATCAAACAATCATTTCGCCGATCAGTTGCTTCGGGTGGTGGGCGCTCGTGCAAGCGGCCTCGGAGGCGATCGAAGCGGTCTTCGAGCAGAGCGGGAGTATCTGCAAACACTCGGCGTTCCCGCTCCGGGCTTGCATATCGTTGACGGAAGCGGGCTCTCGGACGATAATCGTATCGCCTCGATAACCTTGGCGCGACTGCTTTTCAAACTCAATCAGCTCGCCGACGGCAATCCGATTTACCGACTGTTACCGCGCGGCGGCCAGGATGGGACGATTCGCAACTATCGGTTTGGAGCCGCGCTCGGCCGCGTGCGCGCGAAAAGCGGCCATATCACCGGAGTCGAGTCGCTCGCAGGGTATGTGAATACGCGCCGCCATGGGCGGCTGATCTTTGCGTTCATAATCAACGGCTCGCCGGGTGATCCGGATAACGCTCTTGTGAGCGCCGTAGATCGATTGGCGGAGTTTTAGAACCGGGTCCGAATCCGTCGCCTTCACATGCTCGATCCATCACTATTCCCGCGACTGATCGCCAAAGCACTGGAGCGCGGCGGCGATTACGCCGACATCTTTTGCGAGCGACGCTCGATTACGTCATTCCGCCTGCAGGATGGCCACATCCATGAAACCGGTCTCGGTATCACCCAAGGCGTCGGCATCCGGGTGATTGTCGGCGAGTCGGCCGGCTACGGATACTCCGACGATCTTTCGTATGAAGCGCTCGAACGCGCGGCCTCGGTCGCATCGCTCATCGCGCACGGCGGCACGAGCGGCGCGCAAGCGATTGCGCTCAGCCAAACGGCGGTCGGCGCGCTTTACGATCAGCATCGCAGCGCGCACGCGGCTTCGCAGGCGTATGTGAAATTACTCGAGCGCGCCGATGTTGCAGCTCGCGGATTCGATTCGCGGGTGGTTGCCGTGAATGCAACGATCAGCGACGAGCTGCAAGATGTGTGGATTGCAACCAGTGACGGCCGTTTCGCACACGATCATCGTCCCCTCGTTACCCTCGGCGTGCAAGTTGTAACCAAGAACAGCTCGGAGCGCGGCCACGGTTTTGTTGGTGATGGCGGACGTACATCGATTGCATTTTACGACGGGCGTACACCTGAGTCGATCGCGCAAGATGCCGCGCGCATATCCGCGACAAATCTTGAGGCAATCGCCGCGCCCGCTGGTGAGATGGAGATGGTTGTCGGCTCGGGCGGCGGCGGCGTTCTGCTGCACGAAGCCGTTGGACACGGGCTCGAAAGCGATTTTAACCGCCAAGGTGTCTCGCTTTACAGCGGCCGAATCGGCGAGCGGGTTGCAAGCGAACTGGTCACCATTTACGACGACGGCAATTTAGCGAACGAGCGCGGCAGCGTAGCGGTCGATGACGAGGGCAATCCGGGTCAGCATAAAGTGCTCGTCGAGCGCGGCGTCCTGCGCGGTTACATGCAGGATCACCTCAATAGCGCTTTGATGGGAGTTGCATCGACCGGCAGCGGCCGACGCCAATCGTTCCGTGTCATGCCGCAGCCACGCATGTGCAATACGCACATGCCCAGCGGCGAGTCGACGGCGGACGAAATCATTGCGTCCACCAAGCGAGGAATCTACGCCAAAACATTTGCGGGCGGCCAAGTTGAGATCAGCAAGGGTGATTTTGTCTTTATGGTCGCCGAGGGCTATCTGATCGAGAACGGCAAGATTACCGCGCCGCTAAAGAACGCGACCATTGTCGGAAACGGCCCGGATGTGATGACGCGCGTGGTTGCGGTCGGCAATGACAGCCGCCTTGCGAGCGGGCACTACACCTGCGGCAAGGGCGGTCAGTACGTTCCGGTGGGTGTCGGTATGCCAACGGTGAAAATCTCGGCGATCACGGTTGGAGGCTCAAACCTTGGATAATCGTTTAGCCTTTGCGCAAGCCGCTGTCGAGTCGGCTTTACGAAACGGTGCAACACAGGCCGAAGCCTCGCTCTCTATCAGCGAGCGGTTTTCGACCGAAGCGCGCGATCAAGTCGTCACCAAGCTTGAACAATCGACCGGTAAATCGCTGCACCTGCGCGTTTTTGTCGATGGACGCAAAGCGACGCTGGCAACCTCGGATTTTGACGATACGGAGTTGCAAGGTGCAATTGCGCAGTTGATTGCCGGTGCGCGTCATGTTGCGCCAGATCGCTTCAACGTGCTGCCGGAATCACGTGCTGCGCTGCCTGGCGACGATTTGCAACTCTATTCGAGTGAAACCGCCGCGCGCGACGCGCAGGCCAAGCTCGACGAAGTTCGCGAGCTAGAGCGGCGCATTCGCGAGATCGACAGTCGCATCGAAAATAGCAACGGTTCGCACGTCGGCGATTCCACTACATCGGTCGCGCTCGCAAACTCTCGCGGTTTCGCCGGCGAATATCGCGCGACGCGCGCAAGCCGGGGGAGCAGTCCGGTCGCAATCGACGGTAACAACAAACGGACCGGCTCATACGGGACCGCTGCACGTAAACTCTCCGAAATGGAATCGGTCGAGCTTGTCGCTCAAGCTGCGGTAAAACGGACAGTCGAACTCTTTGGCGCCCGCAAACCGCAAACGATGCAAGTCCCCGTTATTTTCGAGCGCGACGTCGCGGCATCGGTTCTCTCCGACCTATTCGCCGCGCTGAACGCGGCTAATATCGCTATTGGGAATTCTTGGCTAACCGATCGGTTGGACGAACAGATCGGCAGCCCGCTCGCAACGATCACCGACGACGGTAGAATGGTAGGCGCCCTTGGCAGCTCACCATTCGACGGTGAAGGTGTGCCAACGCAGCGCACGACCGTTTTTGACGCCGGTAAACTGCGCTCGTTTCTGTTCGACACCTACTACGCGCTCAAACTCGGATCTGTCTCAACGGGAAACTCAACCGGCGGTGGAATCGGCCCGAACACCTTCTATCTGCAAGCCGGAACCCAAACGGTCGCCGATATAATCGCCTCTACCAAACGCGGCGTTTATGTCGTCGATACGATCGGCTTTGCCACCGAACACGCCAGCGGCACCTACAGCCGCGGCGCGCGCGGATTCTACATCGAAAACGGCGAACTCGCCTACCCCATTGACGAGTTCACCATCGCCGGAACCTTCCCCAGCATGCTCGCCGGAATCGACGCCGTTGCAAACGACCTGCGCTTCGACGCATCCGTCGTCTCTCCAACCTTCCGCATCGCCGAAATGACTATCAGCGGCAGCTAAAGATGAGCGAGCATGCGATTTATTCGCCGCTTTACCAATCGCCGATCGGCTGCGGATAGTTCGCGAGAATCACTCGTTTAGCATCAATCGAGGGTCAACGACCTTGAAAATACGCCGACTATTGCATTAAACGCGCCGCATGAGAGACTGAGACCACGCCGTATACCGCCTTGCGAATTTCTCAGCAAAGCGTGCATCGATCCTTCTCCTGTGCTGTAGTGTTCGCTTGGGTCTAGGATTTCGCCGCAATCGTGATTACTGCTCCGACCAAACTAGTCATCGTAGACAAACCGGGCGTCATAAAACGGATGTTTAGGCCTGGACACTCCGAGCGATTCGGTGCAGCGGGCTTTTGGGCGCGCGTGGAGTATTTCTCTATCGTGGCTCAAGTACAGATTAGTTTTACCCTGATCATGCGGGTCGAGATGCCCAGTAGTGCGGGCGGGTTTGCGCTGCTGGCTTCGACCATTGGCGATGCCGGCGGGGTGATCGGGGCCGTTGATATGCGCTCGGTCGGCAAGAATGCCGTGGTCCGCGATTTCACCATTAACGTCAGCTCCGAGGCGATCGGGAAGGCGGTACGCGAAGCGGTCGAGTCGGTCGATGGCGTCAAAGTCATCAGCGTCTCCGACAGCACCTTCCTTGCGCATCTGGGCGGCAAGATTTCGGTCGAGCCGAAGATTCCGGTCAAGACCCGCCAAGATCTTTCGACCGTCTATACTCCCGGCGTTGCGCGCGTTTCGATGGCGATTGCGGCCGATCCCAACAAGGCCTTCGCGCTCACGATTAAGCGGAACTCGGTGGCCGTCGTATCCGACGGAACGGCGGTGCTTGGTCTTGGCGACATCGGCCCGCTGGGCGCGCTGCCGGTGATGGAAGGCAAAGCGATGCTGTTTAAGCAGTTCGCCGGAATCGACGCTTTTCCGATCTGCCTGGATACCAAAGATGTCGATGAGATCGTCGAAACGGTGGTGCGCATCGCACCGGTTTTCGGTGGGATAAACCTTGAAGATATCTCGGCGCCGCGCTGTTTTGAAGTCGAACGCAGGCTGATCGAAGCGCTCGATATTCCGGTGATGCACGACGATCAGCACGGAACGGCGGTCGTCATTCTTGCTGCGCTGATTAACGCTGCGGCCGTCGTCAACAAGCGCATTGAAGACTTGACGGTGGTGGTTACCGGAAGCGGTGCCGCCGGAACCGCGACGATAAAGATGCTGCTCGGCGCGGGTGTGCGCGACGTGATCCCGGTCGATCGCGCCGGCGCAATCAATCGCGACGACCGCTACGACAACTCGCACTGGCGCTGGCTGGCTGAAAATACCAATCGCGAAAATCGGCGCGGCGCGCTTAGCGAGGTGCTCAAAGGCGCCGACGTCTTCATCGGTGTTTCGGCACCGGGAATTCTGCACGTGGAAGATATTGCGAAGATGGGCCGCGATCCGATTGTGTTTGCGATGGCCAATCCCACCCCCGAGATTATGCCGGATGCGGCCGCCCCGCACGTCGCGGTTATGGCGACCGGGCGCTCCGATTTCCCAAATCAGGTCAACAATCTACTGGCCTTCCCGGGAATCTTCCGCGGAGCGTTGGATTGCCGCGCGAGTGCGATTACCGAGAAGATGAAGATCGCCGCCGCCTATGCAATCGCCTCAATTGTTGCCGATGATGAAAGGGGGCCCGAATACATCATCCCGAGCGTTTTCGACGCGCGGGTGGTGGATGCGGTCGCCAAAGCGGTCGCGCAGGCCGCCGTCGATGAAGGCATCGCGCGGCGCGTTTTGGTACTGAGCGAAGGCGAAGATATAACCGTTTCAACATAAAGGCTTCGGCCGATCCGCTGCAAGGAGGGTACATTGGCGTCAGCTCGGATCCTAGTCATCGAAGACGATGAAGATATTGCTAAACTCGAGCAGACCGTGCTCGAACGCTCCGGCTACGAAGTACGTATCACAAGCAACGGTACCGACGGCCTGGAGGCCGCTGCGCAATACAAACCGGACGTTGTCATTTTGGATGTCGGGTTGCCGGATATCTCCGGCCTGGATGTCTGCACGTCGATTGCGACCTCGCAGACCGCATTTATCTTAATGGTCAGCGGTCACTCTCGCGAGCAGGACGTGCTGCTCGGCTTGGGTCTAGGTGCCGACGACTACATCACCAAACCGTTTTCGGGAAACGAGCTTGTCGCGCGAGTTGCGTCGTTTCTGCGCCGTCGCGATAAGTCAGGTGAAAAGGCCGACGAAGGCGTGGGCGTGCTCGCGGTTGGCAGCGCGAAGCTGGTTCGCGATTTCCATACCTTAACCAACCAGGGTAAGGAAGTGACGCTTACGGCACTCGAGTTTCGCTTGCTGTGGCATCTTGCTGAAGCGGAAGGCCGCCTGCTGACGCGAGCACAGATTTTGGAACACGTCTGGAACGATGTTTCGGGCGTCCCCACGCGCGTGGTTGACGTCCATATCGCTGCCCTGCGCAAGAAACTGCTCGAAGTAAGCGCGCCCGTCGAGATCGCCAGCGTCCGTGGAATCGGCTACCGCCTCGACACCAAACGCTAATCCAGGAAGTCGGGAGCCGGGTCCGTAAGCCTCTCAGGTGACTTTCCGGCGTTATCTCGCGTCTCTGATTTGTGTTGCCTTATTGGGGGCAAGCCCCCTAAAGTTAACGGTTTATTCGGCCCCGGCCGGCAATCGGCCGGCGGGACCGATCGGCGCCTCGCCGTTTAGCATCGTTCTACCGAGCGGCCGAATCGTCGCTCCGGCCGGAAAAAGTGTCGTTGTCGGCATGAACGCCCTCGGTGTCGCGCTCTCACCCGACGGGCGATTCGCAATCGTCAGCAATGATGACGAGCGCCAGGAATCTGCCCGCAGCCTGCTCGATCCGCGCGTTCACGGCGGTTACTCGCTGAGCGTAGTCGATACGCATTCGATGAAGCTCGTCGATCAATTCGTCGATCCGACCGGAAAGATCAGCTATTTCAGCGGCATCGTCTCACTCGATGACCCAGCGCATTCCGGACAAACGCTGGTGTTGGCATCCGGCGGCGGCGATAATGCGCTCCATTTTTACGACCTGAGCGCAGCCGGTGCGCTGAGCCCCGACGCGACGCCGTCGGTTGATATCCCGGGCCCAAGCGATGCGGCGTTCGCTAATCGCGATCACTCTTTCCCCGGCTCAATTGCACTCTCACGCGACAAACGCTTTGTTTATGTGGTCGATAATCTCGGCAATGACGTTGCCGTTATCGATATTCCGGCGCGTCGATTAGTCGGCAGTCGTGCAAGCGTTGGGTACTTCCCGTTCGGCGTTGCGCTTGCCGGCGATCAATTGCTGGTCACCGATGAGGGTTTGCAACGGTATCCGATGTTCTCGCAGCCGGTACGCACGCCGGAGTTTCGAGGAGTCACCGCCGATCAAAATGCATCCGCGCTTTCCGTGATTGCGCTTTCGGCCGACGGCGGTAGCCTAGCGGGAAACACCTCGACGGTTGCAATGGATCCGACCCCCAACGGTGTCGAGGCCGTCGGAGGCGCGCATCCAACCTCGATTGCGGCCTCACCCTCGCGCGGATACGCGTTTGTTACGATGACCAATGTCGATCGTATCGCGACCGTTGCGCTAAAACCGACTCCGCATGTCGTCGCCGGATTGGATCTGCGACTATTCTATCGCGCGCCTTACGGAACCCAGCCCATCGGCGCGATCTTAAGCAAAGATGGACGCCGGTTATACGTTGCACTTTCAGGACTCGATGCCGTCGCGGTTATCGATTCGAGCAATCCATTGCGTCTGCGGCGCTTGGGACTGATTCCCACCGGGTGGTATCCAACCGCCCTCGCGCTCTCGGCCGATGGTCGATATCTCTACGTCGCAAACGCGAAGGGAAAGGGGCAGGATAAGGGATTCCAAGGCGGTCCCCCGTTCAACACCGGCTCGAAAGGGCAAATCTATCAGGCGTTCGGCGACAGCAATACGATTTGGGCGACGCTGCAGCAAATCGATCTGCACAAGTTCTCGCTGCTCACCGATACTCGCACCGTACTCGGATACACCCGCCTGCCACACGCAGCATACGCCAACCCGATTGTGCCGCCGCAGCGATCGCTGCGCAAGAGCTCGCGCATCAAACACGTCGTACTCATCCTGGAGGAGAACAAGACCTTCGATTCGATGCTCGGCGATCTGAAGGACGATGCCGGTCGCCCTTACGGAAACGGCGATCCGAACTTGGTCTCGTTCGGCCAGTCGATCACGCCCAATCTTCACGAACTCGCGCGCACGTTCGGCATCGCCGACAATTTTTACGCAGATGGCGACGAATCCGACGCCGGGCACCAATTTACGGCCGGCGGAATAACCAGTTCATATAGCGAGCGTACGCTGTTGGTAAAAGACGGTCGCGGAGACCTTGTCAACAAGAACGAAGATGTTGAAGATTACCCGCGCGCCGGATACATCTTCAACGGTCTGGCGCATCAAGGCGCCACCTATCGCGATTATGGGGATTTGATTCGAATCTCCGGCTACGATGAGGGCCGCGCGCACGACCCAAGGGCCGACGATCCAAACTTCGTCTCGATGGCCGATCAAAGCGCGCCTACCGCCGGACTCGGCGGTCTCTACGATGTGAACGTGCCGGCGCTCGCCGCGTTGAAAGATCACGTTGACTTGGATTATCCGGGTTGGAATCTGCGGATTCGCGATGTGAGGCGCGCCAAAGAGTTCATTCGCGATTACGCCGCAACCAATCTGGGCGGTGCCGCAGTACCCGCGTTCACTTACATTTGGCTCCCGGACGATCACGGCGGCCGCGGCGCCGATATTCCGCCGCTGCCGGAGGAAGTTGCCGATGGCGATCGCGCGCTCGGCATGGTGGTGGAGTATCTCACGCATCTGCCGAGTTGGAGTTCGACCGCGATCTTTATCATGCCGGATGACGCTCAGAGCAGCCGAGATCACGTAAACGAACATCGCAGCTATGCGATCGTCGTCTCACCGTATGCGAAGCGGCGCTATATCGGCAAACGCCACACTTCAACCGTCAGCGTCCTAAAGACGGAAGAGGAGATGCTCGGATTGCCGCCGCTGGCGCTCGGCGATTTGCTGGCAACCGACCTCTCCGACTTCTTTACGACGAATGCGAATTTGAGTCCGTACACCAAGATTGACGTGCCGACTCAAGTTGCTAGCGCCGAAGGTAATCGGATCGCCGATCTGCTTCTGCAAACCGATCAAAACGGACCGGACGCCGATGTGAAGCGCTCGGCGCGAATTATCGAACTCTCGCGGCTTGCCGATAAGCTGGCAAATCGTCGTGCGGAATACTCCAGTGCGGATTACGCTGCGCGGCAGCAGGCGCTGTATACGGCGGCTCGCGATGTCGTAGCCCGTGGTGGCGAGCATGACTGAACAACGTGCGCACTTCGGACCGCGGCTAGTAGCCAGCGCCACGGGCTCGCTGCGCTCGGCCCTATTGCTGAAACCGAGTCGTGCCATCGAGTCGGCGATTCCGCTAATTGGGGAGCCGGGAGCCGTCTACGTACGAGCACTCGAACAGCATGCCGTTCTGGTAAAGACGTTGGAGTATTTCGGCGTCAAACCGATTGTTTTGGAGCCGCAGAGCGACGATCCGTTTGCGTGTGCAATCGCCGACGGCGCGGTGGTTTTTGAAGATGGCGCCGCGATTACGCGACTCTCCGCAATGGGGCGGCGAAGCGAGAACGCGCGCGTCGAGCATCAATTCGAGCAGATCGATATTCCGATCGCGGGACATATTATCGCGCCGGGTTTGTTAGATGGTTCGGATGTTTTGCTTGCCGGTAAAACCGCATTCATCGGCGTCGGCACAAACAGCAATAGCCTGGGACGCTCTGGATTCGCATCGCTCGCGCGGGCTCACGGTCTGCGCGTTATCGAAGTCAAGCTGAGCGCGGAAACGCGAACGTTGCGAAGTGTCGCGAATGCCGTTTCCGACGATACGATTGTACTTGCACCAAATCGGGTCGACGCGGCCGCGTTTGCGGGTTTTAAGACGATCACGCTGGCGATCGGCGAAGAGTTAGGCGCCGGCGTGCTGACGCTCGGAGAGCGACGCGTCATCGCCAACGTTCGCTATCGAACTGCGCTTGCGCAGATGGCCAAAGCCGGCATCAATGTTGAAGCGATCGATCTCTATGATTTCGGCAAGATCGGCATCACCCCGTCGATGCTTGTGCTCGCACTAAAACGAGAGTAGGAAACGCGCAATTCGAATCGCAATTTTTTCAGATATTCACGGTAATTTGCTCGGGCTGGATGCGTGCTTAGCGGATCTGCAGAGCCAGGGCGGCGCCGACACCATCGTCGCCGCCGGCGACCTCTGTCTAGACGGTCCGAAGCCCAAGAAAGTGCTGCAGCGGCTTGCCGAGGTCGGCGCGCAATGCATCGGCGGAAATACCGACCGCTATCTCTCGCAGACCGACAGCTCGCTCTTCTCCGGCGCGGCGCTCGCGCAGCTTAAGTGGACCCAAGAGAGCTTGGGCGAGAAGTGGCTGCAGTGGCTGATGGAGCTTCCGTTCTCGCTGCGTTTCGGCGCGCCCGAGAACCAACTGCTGATCGTCCACGCCAACCCCAGCACCGACGACGAACATCTGTGGCCGGATGCCGAAGACAGCGAACTTGAGAGGCTGATCGGCGCGGAGCCGGCCCAGACGATCGCCTTCGGTCATCTGCATTTGCCGTACGTGCGCGTGTGGCGCGGGAAACTGCTGGTGAACGTGGCGTCGGCCGGTTTGCCCAAGGACGGCGATCCTAGGGCAGGCTACGCGATTTTGACCGAACGTTCGGGCGGCTGGGAGGTACGTCACCGCCGCGTCCCATTCGATGTGAAAAAAGTTGCAACCCAACTGCAGGATTGCGGGATTCCGGAGAGTGCCGAGTTGATCTCGGTCTTGCGTCGACATCGGTACAAAAAATTACGAACAATCATTCCATAGACCCAGTTCCTGCGGTTCGACTTCGCGGCATAACCAAACAATATGGCGATTTTACCGCCGTTGACAATGTTACGCTTAGCGTGGCCGACGGGGACTTCTTCGGTTTTCTAGGACCAAACGGCGCGGGTAAGACGACGACAATCAATGCAATCGTCGGCTTGGCGCGTCTAAGCTCCGGTTCAATCGAGATATTCGGATACGATGTCGTCAGCCAATGGAGACAGGCGCGTCGGCTGATCGGTCTTGCTCCGCAGGAATACAACTTCGATCGCTACCTCAGCATCCGCGACGTCTTGATCTATCAGGCCGGCTACTTTGGGTTGCGTCCGCGCGAGGTTGCCGCACGCGCCGATGAGTTACTTGAGCAGTTCGGCTTGAGCAGCAAAGCCAAACAAGAGTACACTAAACTCTCGGGCGGCATGAAGCGCCGGCTGACGCTAGCGCGCGCCCTCATTCACACCCCGAAGCTCTTGATTTTGGATGAGCCGACTGCCGGCGTGGATGTCGAACTGCGACTGGAACTGTGGGATCTGTTGCGCAGGCTGAATGCGCAGGGAATGACGATCTTTCTCACCACACACTACTTGGAAGAGGCCGAAGCGCTCTGCAAAAATTTGGCGATCATTCGCGCCGGTAAGGTGGTCGCGCAAGAGACAACGGCCGATCTGATTGCGCTGGGTGGAAGAGTTCAAACCCTGCAAGATGTGTTCTTGGAGCTGACGCGATGAATTTCTCGAATCCGGTTGGGATGTGGACGCTTATCAAGCGCGAGATGGTTCGAACGTTCAAGATCATCAATCAGGTGATCTGGCCACCGGTCATTCAAACGCTGCTGTACGTATTCGTCTTTGGCTTGGCGCTGGGCAGCCGCATCAAAACGGTGCAGGGCGTGAGCTACGCCGAGTTCTTGATCCCCGGCTTAATCATGCTGCAAGTCATCGACTCGTCATACGGTGAGTGCAGCAGCTCGGTCTTTCAAGGGCGTTTTATGAACTCGATCCAGGAGATGCTGATTGCACCGATGTCCGCCGCCGAGATCGTCTTCGGATACATTCTCGGTAGCGTGACGCGCGCCGTGTTAATTGCGAACATCATTATGGTGCTTGGTTTGATCTTCGTTCACACGCTTCCGCACAATTGGGCGCTGTACTTTGCGGTGATGATTCTGGTCTCGATCCTGTTCTCGGCGCTCGGCATCATCTTCGGTCTGCTGGCTGAGAAGTTCGATCATATCGCAGTCTTGACGACCTTCGTGATTACGCCGCTCGTCTTTGTCGGCGGCGTGTTTACCTCGATCCAATTCTTGCCGCCGATCTTTCGCAATCTATCGCTCTTCAACCCGATGTTCTACACGATCGACGCCTTCCGACACAGCTATACCGGGCAGAGCTATCTCTCGCTGTGGCTATCGGTCGGCGCCATCGGCTTGCTTGCCTTGATTGCGCTCGGCATCGCTTTGCGGATGACTGCAACCGGCTACAAACTTCGAACGTAATAGAGAGCGGAGGACTTCCATGAATCGTTACCTTCTGACCCTTAGCGCACTGCTCGCAGCGTTCTGCGTCGCTCCCGCGCATGCCGCGACAGCGATTCCGGGGCCGAATCCCGGTAGTATCGCACCGGCGTTCAAACTCAAGATGCTCGACGGAAAGCCCGTGAGCCTTGCGAGTTTGAGAGGCAAGGTCGTGGTCCTTAATTTTTGGGCGACGTGGTGCCCGCCGTGCCGCAGAGAGACCCCCGACCTGATTGCATCTTACCAAAAGCTGCATTCACCGGGAGTGGTTTTCCTTGGGTTGGATCAGGGCGAAGAAGCTCCGCTTGTCCGCGCATTTGTTGCGGCAAAATCGCTGCCGCTTCCGATCGCACTTGATTCGGATCGCGCAGTCGGACGCGCTTACGATATACGCGGCATTCCAACCACGTATGTGATCGATGCGAACGGGATTATCCGCGCGCGCTGGGTTGATGTAATCGCACCCGAACAGTTGACTGCGTTCGTCGCGTCGGCCAAAGCCGGCAAGAACGGTGTCATCGCGTCAGCCCTCCAGACCTCGATCGATCAAATGCTCGATGCGCGCAAATTTTCGTTCGGGAGCGGACACGACGCGGTACTTGCGGCGGTGAAGTCGGTGCAGAAGGCGATCGCCGACTCCAACTCACTCGCCGGAAAAGAGGACCCCAGTACCGGTCAGGTCGTCGATTATCTGAAGACCCGCGCGGCTCAAGCCTCGCTGCGTGACTCTGCCATTACGGCGCTGCAACGAGTGACAACCGCGAATACCGACAAAGCCTTGCTGCTTGGTTTGCAGGGTGATTCCGCAACCGACGAGGAGCACTGGAATCTCGCCGCTCAGGCGTACACGCAAGCACTCGCGTTAGACCCGAAGAATCAAGATGCACTCGGAGGCCTCGCATTTGCGCAGTACGAGCAGCATCATTGGAAAGATGAGATTGCTACTTACCAGCGGCTAATGTCACTCGCGCCTGATGCGGGAACGTACATCGATTTCATCGGTCGCGCCGACCTCGCACTTAAAGACTATCCAAGTGCGATTTCAGCAACCAAGGCCGGGTTGGCGCTCGCTGAGAAAGCGCTTGTAACCGATCCGAAAAAATCGCTGAACTCGCTGGTTCTGGTCGCGTATGCTCATCTCTATCTCGCAAAAGCATATGTCGCTGCGCGCGATAGTGCAAATGCTCATACGCAGTTCTTACAGACAGCAAAATACGCCGCGATGATGCCGGCGAAAAGCAATAGCTTCGCAATGTATACCGAAGAGGCTCAAGAGGGGCTGCTCTCGCTCAATCTCACGCGTTCTGGCCGGACGGCGGTAACGCTTGCGCCGTGGACCGGCGCCGATTTACCCGGAAGCGTTCCCGGAACGATCAAATATCGCTTGACGGTAAGCGGAAAATCCGACAGGCTGGTTCATCTGCGCGCGCTCGGCATGGCCAAAGGCTGGATCGCGTCATTCTGCTCGGATCGCGTCTGTTCACCGATGCAGTTATCGTTGAATATCCCGCCCTCCGGTGTAAAGATCATCGAGTTCCAAATGATTCACAACGATGATAACGCTCCGACCAAATCCCCGGTCGAGGTCCAAGCCGGCGACGGAAGCACGACAAGCGCCGCCACCGCCAACGTCGTATTCGTGAAGTAAAGACGGCGTGCTAGTCACCGTTGCGGGAACGGAGGTTGACGCCGACCCACAAGCGACGCAATCCGTATACGCGCAGATTCCGAACGGTGGCGCGGATACATGCACGTGCATCGAATGTTCGAACTGGCGCCTTGTTCGAAGTGAGGCTTTTCCTTCGGAGTTCCGCAGCTTGATTGAGAACCTGGGGATCGATTACCGGAAAGAGCTTGAAGTATTTTTCGGCATTCCGATTGGTAACGGTCAGCATCTGTATATGGGCTGGTTTTACTTCGTAGGCAAAGTTTGCGGCGCTTATGGCAAACCAAATCCCGCGGGCGTGTTCGACCATTTCGTTACGCAGAACGGACCCGGTCCTCAAACCGCGTTCGGCGATTATCCGGTCGTGCTTCTCGAATTTCGCGCATCCGTTCCATGGCGTCTAGCAGAGCCTTGGAGCGATTCAGGCACGCGGTTTGAGATCAAAGCCGGAAGAATGCGACGGGTTTAGCGGGTGCCTTCGACAGCGCCCTTCGACAGCGGACTCGCCTCCAGCAAGTCCTTGCTCAGGATGACACGCGCTGTCCTTGCGCAAGGGTGGCGTAGCGTAAGTCCTAGCTCGAGACGGCATGTTGCTGCTGCCATTGCTCGGGACGACACGCAGGCGAAGTGATTGTGCCCCTGTCACGCTGAGTAGGGTTCGCGAAGGCGAAACCGTAATCGAAGCGCGGGTTGTCACAACACGACCGTGGGTTAAAAGAACGGGTTGTGCGCTTTTTCGAGCGCGATGGTGGTTGGGGGGCCGTGGCCGGGCATGACGACGGTTTCGTTCGGCAGCGCGAAGAGTTTGCTGCGGACATTGTTCAGAATGTCGTCATACGTGCTCGCGTCGCCGTACGCGCCGCCGATGCTGCCGGCAAATAGGGTGTCGCCGGTAAACACGGTCGAACGCATCAGATAGGATGTTGAGCCGTCGGTGTGGCCGGGTGTGTGCAGCATTCGAATCCGAACATCATCGCTGAACGGCAACTCGTCGCCGTCTTTGACCAGCGTGGCTTTGGAAGCCAGCGAGCCAATGGCATGAACGTCGGCTTGATGCATGACGATTGAGGCGTTTGGGAATGCCGCCGCGATCTCCGCGGTTGCATCGCAGTGGTCGGCGTGCTTATGCGTGATGAGGATGTATTGAAGCTGATATTTGCCGTCGCGCAGCATGCGCAACAGATTGCTGGGTATTCCGGCGGGATCGACGAGTGCGGCGCCGGCGCCGTTCTGGAGAAAGAACACGTATCCGTTGCTCGGGTGCGGATGTTGCGGATGGTGCGAAACCTCGGCGACCGATATCTCGCCGGGGCGGTAGCGCACCGCCGCGGCATCGGCAAACTTCCCCGGGTCGAGTCGCAGTTTTCGTCCGAGCGCGCGGGCTTGATCGTCGTTTGGAGCGCCGTGGCCCCGCATCCAGTCGGCGAGAGTTGCGGCCTGGATTCCAGCGGCGCTCGCAAGACGATCGGGCTCCAAATCGGCTCCTCGGATTGCCTTTTTCAAGATGTCAGAAAAGTCGTCTTCGAGTGGAATCACCCTGCAGTTATTCCCACTTGCAACCGGATTGCCCCGGGGCGCGGTCGAAACGAGCGAACATGGAACGCGTTATCATCATCGGTTCGGGACCGGCCGGACTTACCGCCGCAATCTACGCCGCTCGGGCCAACCTCAATCCGCTGGTGCTTGCCGGCGGCATGTACGGCGGGCAGCTTATGCTGACGACTGAGGTTGAGAACTATCCGGGCTTCGCGCAGGGCATCATGGGGCCCGATTTGATGATAGCGTTTCGCGAACAGGCCGAGCGGTTTGGGGCGCGCATCGAGAATACCGATGTTACGAGCGTTGATCTGCGCGGCCGACCGCTGGTGGTGCGCACCGATGAGGATGAGTACCATGCGAAAACTGTTATCATTGCAACCGGCGCAAGTGCGCGCTGGCTGAATATCCCGGGCGAGGAGAAGCTGCGCGGGCGCGGCGTTTCGACGTGTGCGACTTGCGACGGGGCGTTTTTCAAGAACAAACATATCGTGGTGATCGGCGGCGGCGACTCCGCGATGGAAGAGGCGCTATTCCTGACGCGTTTCGGCCACAAGGTAACCGTCATCCATCGTCGCGAGAGCCTGCGAGCGAGCAAGATTATGAGCGACCGCGCGCTGGCGCACCAAAAGATCGACTTCATGTGGAACACCGTGGTCGAAGAGGTACTGGGCGAAACCCACATGACGGGTTTGCGCTTGCACAACCCGACCGCCGGCAGCCGGTTTGATTTCGACGCCAATGCGATGTTCATTGCGATCGGACACGATCCAAACACCGCGATATTCAAAGATCAAGTGAATCTCGACGAGGCCGGATACATTCGCTCGGACGATGGAACCATGACCAACATCGAAGGCGTGTTCGTCGCCGGAGATGTGTACGACATCCGTTACAAACAAGCGATCACCGCTGCCGGATCCGGGTGCCGCGCTGCGATGGACGCCGAAAAATATCTCGAAGCGATGGAGTTTCCAATCGAACACACTCCGCTCGTAAAGGCGACTGCCTAGCCTAACGCAGCGCGATCAATAGGGCGCGGGCCTGTGGGTCGAGCCGTTGCTCATAGACTTTCGGATGGGTGAGATAGAACAGGCTCATCACGCGTAGAACAAAGCGATGGCGCTCGGAATGGGGCAACCGCTCAAACCCTGCTTCGGCCGATTTTGAAAGTTGGGTTACACGCGTTTTTAGTGCATCGAAGTTCGGGTAGCAATCGATGAAATTGAGTTCAGCGTGTTCGCGGTCTTCAGCCTGATCGATGAAGTAATCGAGCAGAACATGTATCGCCGATACTGCCGGGAAATAGGCCGCGTAGATATCGTCCAACCGGTTGTACTGCCCGAGAAAGACTAGATAGAGCGGCGCGTAGACTTGGAATTGCGAGCCTGCCGCGCAGGCGAACTCCCACCACGAAAGTTCGTCGAAGCGTTCGCTATTTCGTTCGTACCAGGCAACGCAGGCGGCTTCTCGTTCGCGCGGGGGATAATGTTTGTAAGTCTGCAGATCGCTGTAGAAGCTTGCCGCTTCGCTGAAAAACGGCGCGAGCGCATCGCTGCCCGGCAACGCGGCCAGTCCGCGACGCGTTTGCTCGACCAGTCCACGCAGGTATCCCCCATCGCTTCCGCTTGGCCCGCAAGCGTAGTAATCGTGCAGCTCTGTGCGGGGATCAAGCGCGTCGAACAACGCTTGATGGAGTACCGGATATGCGGCCGCAGAGACCTCAGGGTGGCGATCGCAGAGATTGTCGAGAAAATCGTAGATCGATTCGAGCGGGCTCACGATTGCAATATAGCGCGCGGCATCAGCGTTCGGCAAAAACGTCGCGAGGATCGCTGCGCCCGCGACGTGATAGGCCTTTGCGCCCGTACTCGCAAGCGCTTGCGCGCGCAATCGGTCGTCGGGAATCTCGGCGGCGCGCCGCTCGATCATCTGCAATTCACGAGCGGCTTGCGGAACGATTGAACGCAAGAAATGGATAAGCGCCCCGACTCCGTTTGGACCCAGGCCGACCAAGGATCGCAAGCGTGCCGGGCTGGTTAAGACATGCGAGATCGCCCAGCGAATCTCGCTAAACATGGTAATCGTACACTACAGGTTGCCGATGTAGCGGCCGGGATTGAGCGTTCGATTCGGATCGAACTGACGTTTGAGCGCCCGCATCTTTTCGATGGCGTTCGGCAGCTCTCCCCAGACCGACAATCGTTCCCGCAGTAGTGACGGTCCGCAGATAATTGCGGCGTTTGGCGCGAGCGTGTGCAGCGCTTCATCGAAATCCTCGATCTTGCCCGCGAACGTGCGCGAGTTGGGATCGCTGACGCGTAGTATAACGTCGCCGTTCATCAGATCGATCAGCAGATCGGTGAAGAGTTGTTGGCGATGAGCCAGATCGCGCAGCGCTAGGGCGCGAGTTCGTGCGCTCTCGGGCAGCCCGAGCGCGCGATAGGTGATCGAGCGCTCACCGATGCCCGCGATGTAGCTATCCACGACTCGATCGAAAGATTCGCTCGCGCCGCTGTCAACGATCGTCGTTTGCGGCACTCCGGCTTTGCCGAGCGCAGAGCGCAGGTCGCGGGTCGCGCGTTCGATCAGTTGCGCCGACCCCTCAAATAGCGCGAAAATTCGGCCGTCGATTCCATCTTCGCCGTCGATCGACGTTCGAAACCCCTCGATGCAGAACGCTGCGGCGGGTCGCACATCCAATGCGGCGATCTGCTCGGCCGCGCGGCTTGCGGTGCGCTCGGGAAGGCTTGCGATCAAAACGCGCGCCTGGGACGGCTTCGGCAGCGTTTTGAAATTAAGCTGCGTGAAGATACCGAGTGTTCCGAACGCTCCAATGTAAAGTTTGCTCATGTCGTATCCGGTGACGTTCTTAACGACCATCCCGCCGGCGTTCACAATGCTGCCAGAGGCGAGAACCGTTTGCGAACCGATGACGTAATCGCGCGGCCGCCCAAACAGATGGCGGCGCGGGCCGAGCCAACCGCTCGCAAGAGTTCCGCCGAGCGTAGCTGCCTGCAGATGCGGCGCATCGATCGGAACGAACTGCTTATGCTCGGCCAGCCGGCGCAGAAAGTTTGCGACCGTCATTCCGGCTTGCGAGGCTACCGTTAGATCGGCGGGCTCGTGTGCGACTACCGCATTTAGCGCGGTGGTTGAAAGCGTTGTGTCGGTCGTCGAGGGCGATCCAACCTCGTGCAGGGTGTTTCCGCCCTCAATTGCAACGGTCCGGCGCGCGCGATCGTGATCTGCGATGAGCGCGGCCAACTCGACAACACTCTTCGGAGCGATCATCGAACTTCGGCGCAGCCGACGCCGGCCGGAAATATCTTATCGGGATTGAAGGTTCGTTTTGGATCGAAGACTTCGCGCAGATTGATCATCGCGGCTAAGTCGGCGGTGCTGAAGACGCGGGTTAGCGTGTCGCGCTTTTCAAACCCGATCCCGTGCTCGCCGCTGATCGTTCCGCCCAAATCGACACACGCCGAGAGAATCTCGTTGCCCGCACTGATGACCGCTTCGATTTGCTTGGGTTGACGCCGATCGTACATCAGCAGCGGATGCAGATTGCCGTCGCCGGCGTGAAAGACGTTGCCGACCAGCAGTCCGTGCGACTGCGCGGTATCTTCGACGAAGTGAAGCATCTGGGGAAGTTTGGTGCGCGGAACGACGACATCTTGGATGTAGTAGTTCGGAGCAAGCCGGCCGGTTGCGCCCATCGCGCCTTTTCGGCCGGCCCAGAGTATCTCGCGCTCGGCAGCCGATCGCGCACTGCGCCATGAAATCGCGTTGTGTGCGCGAGCGATCTTTTCGATGCCCGCTTCGATCTCGTTCATGTCGTTCTCAAATCCGGCATTTTCGATCAGCAGCACCGCGCCGGCCTCCGACGGGTAACCGCCGCCGAAACTCGCCTCGACTGCGCGCACGATAATTGCGTCCATGATCTCTAGTGCGGTCGGTACGATTCCCGCGCCGATAATCGCCGAGACGCATTCCGATGCCGACTCAACATCGGCGAACGCCGCAACCCAAACGCGCACGCTCTCCGGGAGCGACATCAAACGCAGATTGACGGCACAGACAATGCCGAGCGTGCCTTCACTTCCGACCAGCGCGCCGGTTAAGTCGTATCCGCAATCGTCGACGTGGGTTGTGAAAACCTCGCCGTCTTCACCGACGACCTCTAAGCCGAGAATGTGGTTGACGGTTGTTCCATAGGAAAGACAATGCGGGCCGCCCGCGTTGGTGCCGACGTTTCCGCCGATCGTACAGGTTTTCTGCGAGGAGGGATCCGGCGCGTAAAACAGCCCGCTCTTTGCGGCGTATTTTGATAGATCGAGATTGATGAGCCCCGGCTGCACGCGAGCCCGCCGATTGCGCACATCCAGTTCGAGAACCCGATTCATCCGCGCGAACGAGACGACGACGCCGCCGCGCGCTGGAACGGCCCCGCCGCACAGTCCGGTCCCGGCGCCTCGAGCGATGACCGGCTCACCGCAGTCCGCGGCGATTTTGACGACCTTGCAGACGTCCAGCGTAGTTGCGGGGAGCACGACCGCAGCCGGAAGTTCCCCTTGCGAGTACGCATCGAATGCGTAGACGCTGAGATCCTCCGGACTGGTTTTTACCGCATCCGAGCCTAATGCCGCGATTAATCGCTCTTCCAGCACCTGCTCTGGTTTCGGGCGCAGCAGGATGTGAAGCCTGCCGCTCTTAAGGCCCGAACAAGCAATGTTCGCATTTTGGAAAAAGTGGAAAAGGAAGCGTCCGGCTGAGCGACGGAGGCGGCAGCGAGCCAAGCCGAGTGCCGATCAAAAGCGCACGACATTTCGCATGCCGGTGGAGTTTCCGCTACGCTACACGCTGGATGGTGACTTCGCCGCGCGCGATGGGCTGGCTAATGATCTCTCGGCGGGCGGCCTGCGGCTCTGCGTCGATGAGGACTTCATCAAGGGCTCGCGGGTTGAGCTGGAGTTCAAACTCCCCGATGAGTTCTTGGCGAATATGACCGTTGAAAAGGGAGTCTACGAGCAGAGCCCGTTCGGCCTGCGCCCCGAGACAATTAAGGTGCAACCCCACGGCTTCGATACGATGCGAATCGAAGCCCAAGTGCTCGTAACATTTTTCGATGTGCATCGCCGAAAATTCGCACACGGCCTTGCATTTTCCGATCTGCCCGAGAAAACCGCCGAGGAGTTGCAGCGATTCATTCATCTGTGGCAGATCAACCAGCTACGCCATCGCCACGGTGATCTGTAGGCTTCTAATACAACAGGTAGCGCTGCCGCAATTTCATAAACGCGTTTAGACGCGGCTGCCATTGTGCTTCGATCTGCTCGGGAGTCAAACCCGACTTGAGACCGAGGCGCAGACTATCGGTTCCCCAATCGGTATCCAATGCTTTCGGATTCTTGATTTGAATGAACCGCGGATCGACTGCGCGCACCGCGCATAGAATCTCCAGGCCGCTCCGAACGGCCAAAAACGTTTGCGGATCGTAGACGACGAGCTCCACCCCCGAGAGTTCTTTCTCTTTCCAAAAACCTGCAATCGGCGACCAGTGCGCGGGTCGAAAGTACACGCCCGGAAGATTGCGCGCATTGAGCCGCGCTGCCAGCCTCTCGCCGTTTAACCCGGCAGCGCCGGCGTATTCGAATGGCTTGGTGAATCCCGTCCCATTATTGATTCCGGCATTGTCGATGAGCCCGGTTCCCGGATAGACGAGGGTGGTCTGCCAAGTCGGAATATTGGGTGAACTCTGCACCCACTGCAGACCGGTCTGCGGCCAAAGCATCGACCGTCGCCAGCCGCGCATGGCGATGACGCGCAAGTCCGCATGGATTCCGAATGCATCGTTGTACATCTGCGCAAGCTCGCCGACGGTCATGCCGTGACGCATCGCGATCGGATACAGGCCGATGAACGATTTGAAACGTGGATCAAGTACCGGACCTTCAACGATTTCGCCGCCGATTGGGTTAGGCCGATCCAATATCCAAATCGGTTTGTGCATCGCCTTTGCACTCTGCATCGCATATGCCATGGTGGAGATGAAGGTGTATGCGCGGTCGCCGACATCTTGAATATCGAAAAGTAGTACATCGACCCCTTTTAGCATCGCCGCCGATGGATGCCGCGTTGCGCCGTAGAGGCTGTAGACCGGCAGACCGGTCTGCGAATCGGCGTACGAGGTAACGCTAGAGCCGGCTGGGTGATCCCCGCGCAAACCGTGTTCGGGTGCGTAGATTGCTTTGATGCAGATATGCGGGTTTGCTTTGATCGCATCGACAATCGAAATGAGCTTTGAGGTTACGCCGGTCTGATTGGTGATGACGCCGACGCAGCGACCGTGCAGATCGTGCCAAGCCGCCTGCAAAAATACTTCGTCGCCGAGCGTAATCGAAGCCGACGGCAAATCGCCCGCAACTGCCCTTCCGCACAGCAGCAGCGCGAGCAGCGCCGCGGCCAGGTATCTAAACAAAGCGCGGCTCGGTGGTCTTCGGGATGAGTCCGGCGTCTTGCGCACGGGCGAATAGCTCGCGCACGGCCGCGATTCCCTCGTCGCCGACGTCATCGCTAAAATCGTTGACGTACAGCTCGATGTGTTTGCGCATCACCTCATCGCTCATCTCAAAGGCATGTTCGCGCACATAGCTCATAATCTGCGCTTCGTTCTCGCGCGCGAACTTCAGACTTTCCCGAATTGCGCGGTCGATGGCGGTTGCCTGATCGTCGCTCAAATCGTTGCGAGCCATAATCGCTCCGAGCGGAATCGGCATGCCGGTGGTCTCTTCCCACCACTTTCCAAGGTCGATGACCTCGACCAAGTCGCTAGTTTGGTAGGTAAATCGCGATTCGTGGATGATTAGCCCGGCCTCGACCGTTCCGTTTTCGACCGCCTCGACGATGTTGTCGAACCGCATTTGAATAACTTGCGGTGATTCCCCCATGGCCAGTCGCAGCAGCATGAACGCAGTCGTACGCTCGCCGGGAATGGCGATCAGCGTATCTTTGAAATCATCCAAAGTTTTGCTCGAACCCGGTCTTGCGAGCAGCAACGGACCACAGCCGCGACCAAGCGCGCCGCCTGCGCGCAGAATTCGGTAGTTGTCGCTAAGTGCGGGGACCACTCCGTAGCTCACCTTGGTTAGCTCGTAGTCGCCTTTGAGCGCCGAACTATTGAGGTTTTCGATGTCTTCGAGCACCGCGCGAACTGCGGGTACATCGGAAAGCAAGCCTTGGGTAAGTGCGGCGAAGATGTAGGTGTCGTTTGGACAGGGTGAGTAGGCGAGGGTGAGCGGTCTATCCAAGATCGACGCTCAACGCAAGTACAACTGTAAGCACACGCTCTAAACCCCGAACGCCGTCCTCAAAGTTCCACTTGCTGCGGCTTCGGTCGCCGACGTAATTCGAGATGCCGCGAACCTCGATTGCCGAAACGCCGGCCATCTCGGCCGCACGCAGAACGGCGAACCCCTCCATCGACTCGATTTGAACGTCCAGCTTAGCCAAGCGCGCTGCGGTGGCGTCGGTTGCGGTGACGGCACTAACGGTCAGCCCGCGTACCGCGCTAACGCCGCGCTCGACCGCAAGATCGACAAATCGCAAATCGGAGGTTACTCGGTCGATCGTGCGCGCGCGGTCGGGCAAAAGCAACGGCTCGCCCGTCTCCAGCCCCAACTCGATACACTCTTCGCTCACAATCACGCCGGCGCCGATCTTCGGTCCGCCGCCAAACGCGCCGGCGATCCCGGCGTTGATAACCAAATCGTAGCGGCTCTGCGCTAAGGCGCGCGCAACCGACGCTGCCGCCTCGACCGGTCCGATTCCGGTCACCAGCAGTTCCACATGCGGTTCGCCCGCAAAAAATGCAAGCTCCTTTCCCACCGCGCAGGTAATCAAGATCATCGCACACCGATGAACTTGTGGGTCTGCAATGAGATTGCGAAGCGCTTGGGCTGCGCTTTCGCAAACTCGACTGCGAGCGTAATGTTAGCCGGCTTGTTGCCTTCGGGTTGCAGTAAGATCAGGGGTTTACCGGAGAACAAGTCAAGCCACTCGGTAGGGACTCGCCCGTCAACGATGAGTTTAACCTCGTTGGCGCGATGCGCCATTCTTTCAATGACGCGCTCCTTGGGTGAAACGCAGAGCCAAACGTCGTCGGGAAGATCGGCTGCGATCGTTCCGTTTGATTCGATGTGAACGCGCCGGCCGTCGGCGCGCAGCGCTTGAATGAGATCGCGAGTCTCCGCTTGAGCGAGCGGTTCGCCGCCGGTCAAAATCACCATCGGGCACTCCCCGCCGATCTCGCCGACTTTACGTACCACGTCCGCAACCGAAGTGACAAACTTCAGCGAGTAGTCGGTGTCGCAGAAATCGCAAGCGAGATTGCAGCCTGCCAGCCGCACGAACACCGCTGGAGTTCCGGTATAACGACCCTCACCCTGAATGCTGTAAAAAATCTCAGCGAGTTGCAGCATGATGAAAATCGGTCGCTCGCAGCACCGCGCACGAGCTTGCCGTCTCCCAGAGCATCAGTTCGTCCAACCCATTTAACACCGGCTCTAGCCGCTTCCAAATCCACAGAACGATCTGCTCGCAGGTGGGGTTCTCGATCAATTCGTTTAGCGATTGGTGATCCAGCAGATCGATGATTTCGCGTTTGACGATCGACTTGATGGTGTCGAAGTCCTCGATCATACCGCGCCCGGGGCCATCGGTTTGCAGCGGGCCGCGCAGCCCGACTTCGAGCCGGTACGAGTGACCGTGCAGGCGGGCGCATTTCCCCTGATGATAAGGGAGAATGTGGGCCGCCTCGAAGGTGAAGTGCTTACGAATCTGCATGCTGGGCGGACTTCTTTCGCGCCGCAGCCTGCTCTACCCCGTTATGGAGCGCCGATGAGCTTGCGTACGAATCGCCACGAACTGGTCATGGTCGCCGTAGTCGCCGAGGCGACTCAGCCGCGAATTCCGCGCGGACTGTACAAGGTCAATTTCGATGGGAAAGCCGTCATTGTGCCGAGTGTTGGCGGGATCAACCCGAATGTCCGCGTCGGCGATAACGCATTTGGTTTTGTCGCCGATCATATCGAGCCGGGCGTAAGCGCGGCCAATCCGGACGAAAGTCACAACAACGCTTTCACGATATTCGCCTGCATCGGAAACGAGGCGACGATCGTGAGCGGTGCGGCGCAAGGCGAAAAAGGGGTGGTGACCGGCAAGCACGGCGGCGTCGAGCACGTGATGATCGACTTCCCGGTTGAGACGATGAAGAAGATGGTTGTGGGCGACAAGATTCAAGTTTGGGCACACGGTGTCGGTTTGCAGCTGCTGGATGCGCCGGAGGTTGCGGCGTTCAACATGGACCCGGGACTCGCAGATATCTTGGGAGTGAAGGTTGCGAACAACGGAGTGCTCTCGGTGCCGGTGACGCGCACGATTCCAGCGGGCGTCATGGGCTCAGGTTTAGGTCGTGATACTGTCGCACGCGGCGACTATGACATTCAAACCTTCGACGATGAAGTCAGTAAGAAATACGGTCTGCGCGAGATTTGTTTAGGCGATATCGTTGCGATCGTTAACGCCGATCACACGTACGGACGAATCTATCGAACCGGCGCAATC
>JALYVT010000010.1 GCA_030853105.1 Vulcanimicrobiota bacterium | reverse complement strand
GCATACGTCAGCGACGATGGAAAACTGCTCGATGTCGAGGGGAATCCCGACAGTCCGATCTCGGGCGGACACTTGTGCCCAAAGGGGTCGGCGATTTTCGGCATGGCGGTTAATTCGGCGCGCTGGACGAGCGTAAAGTATCGCGCGCCGTATTCCGACCGCTGGGAAGAGCGCTCGTTAGCGTGGGCGATGGAGCGTATCGCACAGCTAACGAAAAAGAGCCGCGACGAAACCTTCGTCGAATCCAAGGACGGGAAACGCGTCAATCACACGCTCGGAATCGCCTCGCTGGGCGGCGCGACGTTCGGCGTCGAGGAAAACTACTTACTCGGGAAACTCATGCACTGCATGGGTGTGGTTTCCGTCGAGAACCAAGCTCGAATATGACATAGCTCGACGGTGCCTGGTCTAGGCACCTCACTCGGACGCGGCGGCGCAACCACGTTTTTGCAAGACCTGGTCAATTCCGACTGCATTTTCATCGAAGGCAGCAACTTCGCCGAAGCGCATCCGGTCGGATTCCGTTTTGTGATGAAAGCCAAAGAGCGCGGCGCGAAAATCATTCACATCGACCCGCGATTCACGCGGACGTCGGCGCTCGCCGATCTGTACGTGCCGATCCGCAGCGGTACGGACATCGTGTTTCTAGGCGGCATCATCAATTGGGTGCTGCAGAACGAGCGTTACTTCAAAGAATACGTCGCCGCGTTCACCAACGCATCGAGCATCGTGCGCCCGGAGTTCAAGGATACCGAAGACCTCGGCGGCCTCTTCTCGGGCTACACGAAGCCGGAGAATAAAGAGAGCGCGTCGAGCGGTCAAGCCCACGAAGGCGGTTCGCAAGCGCACGAAGGGTCGGGCGAACCGCACACCTACGACACGCAGTCATGGCAGTTCGAAAAGGACGGCGACGGAGCGGTCCGCCGAGATTCAACGCTGCAGCATCCGCATTGCGTTCTCATGCTGCTGCGGCGTCACTTTTCGCGCTACACGCCGGAAATGGTCGAATCGGTTTGCGGAACGCCGCCGGAGCAATTCCTCGAAGTCTGCGAGTCGCTTGCGAACAACAGTGGGCGCGAGCGCACCACCGCCTTCGCGTATGCGGTCGGCTGGACGCAACACACGATCGGCGTGCAGTACATCCGCACGGCGGCGATTTTGCAGTTGCTGCTCGGCAATATCGGCCGTCCGGGCGGCGGCATCATGGCGCTGCGCGGTCACGCGAACATTCAAGGCGCGACCGACATTGCGACCCTCTACGATCTGCTTCCAGGCTACCTGCCGATGCCCTCGATCGTGCGCGACGAACAATCGCTTGACGCGTACCTGAAAACGAACACAAAGCCGACCGGCTGGTGGGCGAACACGCCCAAGTACGTCGTGTCGATTCTCAAGGCGTTTTTCGGCGACCATGCGACCGCAGAAAATGGATACTGTTTCGACTACTTGCCGCAGCTCACGGGCGATCACTCCATGCTGCCGACCACCTTTGCCATGAAGGACGGGGCCGTCAAAGGCTATTTCGTCATCGGTCAAAATCCCGGCACGTCGGGCCAAAACGCCGAACTTTTTCGAGCGGCCATGGAGCGTCTCGACTGGTTCGTAAACCTGGACTTCTTTGAAAACGAAACGTCGTCGTTTTGGAAGCGCGAGGGCGCGAACCCGGCGAGCATCGGGACCGAGTGTTTCTTTATTCCGGCGGGAACGATCTTGGAAAAAGAAGGCACGATGGTCAACACCAATCGATTGCTGCAGTGGCACGACAAGGCGATCGAACCGCCCGGCGAAGCGGTGACGGACGCGTGGTTCTTTTACAATCTCGGTAAGCGCATGAAAGCACTCTACCGCGACTCGACCGATCCTAAGGACCGCCCGATCGCGCACATGACGTGGGAATACGAGCACGACGACGAACGCGAACGGCGCAAGGGCGAACCGTCGGTCGTGAAAGTGCTCAAAGAGATCAACGGCTTCGATACGGTGACCGGCGAGCAGATCCCGTCGTTCACGGATCTCAAGGACGACGGCAGCACGGCATCGGGCGGCTGGATATATACGGGTGTCTGCCCGGATGCGCAGACTCACCGCGCCAAGAATCGCACGGGCGATGACTGGACATCGCTCGGCTGGGGTTTCGCGTGGCCGGCCAATCGCCGCATGCTCTACAACCGCGCATCCGCCGATCCCGACGGCAAGCCGTGGAGCGAACGAAAAAAATACGTGTGGTGGGACGCCGATGCTAGAGCTTGGACCGGCGTGGATGTGCCGGATTTCCCGCTCGATAAAGACCCGCAAACGCGCGCACAGCCCGGTGGCAAGGGACTGGATGCACACTCCGGAGCGGACCCGTTCATCATGCAGCACGATGGTCGAGGCCAGCTTTTTGTAGCCGATACGCTCAAAGACGGTCCGCTGCCGACACACTATGAGCCGCTGGCATCGGTAATCGAAAATGCGCTTTATTCGCAGCAAAATAGTCCGGCGCTGCGCGAGTGGAAGCGCGACGATAATCGCTATAACGCGGCGGTAGACGCTGCGTATCCACACGTGCTGACCACCTATCGGCTAACCGAGATGTCGGGAATAATGACACGCTATGTGCCGTGGCTTGCCGAACTCCAGCCGCAGGCGTTTTGCGAGATCGATCCGCAGTTGGCGGTGCAGTGCGGGATTCGCAACGGAGACTGGGCGACGATCTCCACGGCACTCGGCGAGATCGAAGTGCGCGCACTTGTGAGCGGCCGAATGAAACCGCTGCATCTTGGGAATGGGCGACGCGTTCATCAAATCGGTATCCCATACAACTACGGTCGCCTCGGCCTTGCAAACGGCGACTCGCCCGGCGATCTCATCGCGCTCTCAATGGATCCGACCGTTTCGATTCACGAGTCAAAATCGCTTACCTGCACGATTCGATCGGGGCGGCGCGAACCGCGCGCGCTCGTCGCCGTTGAGGCGGACGTTCCGCAGGATAAGCGCACCAGCGAGGGGCAGTCGAGTGCGCATGGACTCGACTAGCGGCAGCGGCTTCTTTACCGACACCACGCTGTGCATCGGCTGCAAAGCCTGCGAGGTCGCGTGCAAACAATGGAATGAGTTGCCGTCAGACGGGTTCGAATTCTCGGCAAACTCGTATGATAACACGCGCGCGCTCTCGGGTACGACCTGGCGGCACGTTGCCTTTGTCGAGCAGATGCAGACCGACGGCGCAACTGTTGCGGATCGCTGGTTAATGATGAGCGATGTCTGTAAGCACTGCACGCACGCGGGCTGCCTCGAAGCCTGCCCAACCGGCGCAATCATTCGTAATGAGTTCGATAATGTGTATATTCAACCGGATGTCTGCAACGGCTGCGGGTATTGCGTTCCGTCGTGTCCGTTCGGCGTAGTCGACCTCATCGCACCGAGTCGCGACTCCGATCACTCCAGTTATAATACAGCAAGCTTGCGGGAACGTCGCGGCGATCAGACGGCCATGCAGTCAACCGGCGGAGTCGCCGGTAAATGCACGCTTTGCTACGATCGGCAAGCAATCGGCGCCCAGCCGGCCTGCGCCAAAGCCTGCCCAACCGACTCGATCCAATTCGGAAACGTGACCGAATTGAGAGCGCGTGCAAAACAGCGCGTTGAAAATTTGCAGAATCGCGGGGTGGATGCATACCTCTACGGTGTCGACGAGACGAGCAGCGTCGGCGATCTGAATGCTTTCTTCTTGCTAACCGATCGTCCTGAAGTCTACAATCTGCCGCCGAAACCGGTATTGCCCTCGACCCACCAAACTGCCGGTTATGCAAGCGCCGCGCTCGCCGCTAGCGTACTTGCACTCGTGGGAGCGGCTATCTTTCGGGCAGCACTGTGAGCCAAGGTCTTGAACGCGCAGCCCATCCCGACGACGCTTTCGGCGGCGCGCAGTCACGCGATGGCGATTTGGAGCCGAACATTTCGTACTTCGGTCAGCCGCTGCTCAAGCGGCCGCAGTGGGGTTGGAATGTTATCACGTATCTCTTTTTGGGCGGCGTGATGGGCGGCTGCGGAATACTTGCGGCACTAGCCGATCCGCAGCGAAGCGACGGCGACCGCAAACTTGCCCGTAACGCAAAATACCTTTCGCTTGCGCTGGCGACCGCGTGCCCCGCGCTGCTGATCTCGCATCTGGGCCGTCCCGAACGCTTCCTCAACATGCTGCGAATCGTGAAGTTTAAGTCGCCGATGTCGTTGGGCGTGTGGGGATTGGTCGCTTTCTCGAATGTCGCCGCACTTAACGCATTCATGGAACTGATCGGTAAGCGTAGCCGCGCCCTGAATATTCCGCAGGCACTGCTCGGCGGATTTATCGCCGGCTACAGCGGCGTGCTTCTAAGCGCGACTGCGATTCCGCTGTGGGCCAAAGGCAAATATCACATTCCCGCCATCTCAGTCTGCTCGGGAGTCGCCGGCGCCTGTGCGCTCAACGCAATGATGCTCGCATTCGAGAATGCCCCACAGGCCAGTAGCAGCCTTGAACGTCTCGAGCGAATATCGGCGCTGGCGGAGTCAAGTTTAATCCGGCACTTCAATTCATACGCCGATTTCTATGGAAAGCCGCTGTTCGAGGGCGCGCGCGGCATGCGATTTCGTACCTGCACACTACTTGTGGGAATCGCTTTGCCTACGCTCTTAAATCGGTTGCCGCTGTGTAAGGGCTCGGCCAAGACGCTACTTAGTGGCGCGTTAACGCTGTTCGGCGGATACATTCTGCGCGAGTCACTAATGGAAGCGGGGAAAGACTCTGCCGACGATCCCAAAGCTGCGTTTAGTCAACCAACATGAGTTTGAGAAGCATGAATCCCACCGAGGACATTCCCGGCCGTGTCACATCGGTAGAAATCCAGACAATTACTGAGGGAGTTACGCGCAGCGCAACAGATACGCTCGCGACGGAGGAACCGCTCGACATTCAACTCGTGTGCGGCGCGGCTGCACAAACGGCGGCGATAACGATGCGAACGCCGGGTAACGATTTTGAACTGACCGCCGGGTTTCTTTTTAGTGAGGGCCTTATTGACTCGAACCGTGACATTCTAGGCATGTCCTATTGCGGCGATCCTTCGATTCGAGCAGATCAGAAGTATAATGTAGTCACCGTCGAGTTTGCCGGCGGGATTCCTAACCTAGAGCAGCTCCAACGCCACTTCACGATCAATAGCTCGTGCGGAGTCTGCGGGCGCGCGAATCTGCAAGCGCTCCACGATCGCGGGGTGATGCCGCTTCCGCAGACGGTGCAAATCGCAACCGAAACAATTTACCACCTACCCGGGCGAATGCGCCAACACCAACCCGTCTTCGATTCCACCGGCGGCCTGCATGCCGCGGCGCTGTTTGACGCTGCGGGGTCGCTGATTCTTCTGCGTGAAGACGTCGGCCGTCATAATGCGCTCGATAAAGTCATCGGTTGGGCATTACTCAATGCTCGTCTGCCCTTGTCCGGTTATACGCTTCTGGTAAGCGGCCGTTCGAGCTACGAGATCGTGCAAAAGGCGATCGTCGCCGGAATCGAAATCGTCTGCAGCGTCTCCGCCCCGAGTAGCCTAGCAGTCTCGCTGGCGCGCGAATTCAACCTAACCTTGATTGGATTTCTGCGCGGCACCCGCGCGAATATCTATGCGGCCGGTAGTAGAATGAAACCGGCATGAAGCCAACGCAGCGTTTCAGCGATCGCGCACTCGATTATGTCGTCGGCCGCCCATCCTACCCCGATGAAGCAATCGATGCGCTTTTTGAGGACCTCGGCCAACCATCGGACCTAACGGTCGTCGATCTCGGCGCCGGAACCGGAATCTCGTCTCGGCTGCTCGTGGAACGCGGAGCCCGTGTGATCGCCGTAGAGCCGAATACCGCGATGAGCGATCAATCCGAAACAGTTCCGAACCTCGTGTGGCAGCTGGCTACCGCCGAGGATACCAGGTTGCCGCACGCATCTGCCGATCTAGTAACCGCATTTCAGGCCTTTCACTGGTTTGACCCAATTGCCTCGATCGCGGAAATTGCGCGCATTCTGCGCCCCGGTGGGCGTTCGGCGCTGGTCTACAACGAACGTAACGAAAATGATGTTTTTACTGCGGCATACGGCGCGCTCGTTCGTTGCTACGCGACCGATGAAACCGAACGCCGGCGCAGCGACGGCCGCACCATGTTTTCGGCAAGCCCTATATGGTACCGTCTCACTGTGCGCGAGTTTGCCAATCGCCAAAAACTCGACCGTGCTGGTCTCCACGCGCGCGCCCGAAGCACATCCTATCTGCCCAAAGACGGCCCAACCGCAACTGCGCTATACGCAGCGCTCGACGCCCTCTTCGATTCGTATGCGGCCGCCGATGCCGTTACAATGCAGATGAAGACCATCGCGACAATCGCGTATTTGAGCCCTGATGAACAAGCACGAACCTTGGCTACGGCCGACCTAGAAATGCGAGCAGTAACCGATTGAATGCAGCCGGATTGTCGGCATTTGCTACGTGGCCGGCGTTGGAGAGTATTTCGAGCCGCGCAGCCGGGATTGCCCCGGCGATCTCTTGCGAGAGCGGTAAAGGCGCGATGGTGTCGTGTTCGCCACAGATGACCAGAGTTGGGGCGGTGATAGTGGAGAGCACGACCCGGTAGTCGCCGGTCCACGTTGCGTGGGTTGAGGCCAGGTATGACGGTACGGGTTTGCAGCCCATCTGCTCGAGCGTTTCTGTTAACCGTTGCGGCGGCAATCCGAGTTTCGCGGCGCGCTGTTGGGCGAACGCATCCATGCTTCCGGCAGCGCGCACCGCAGATTCGATTCCGGCGACATAAGCTTGGCTATTTGGATACTTCGCGAAGCTGCCGACGATGGTGTACGAGGCGATGCGCTCAGGGGCACGCTTCCATAACTCGAAACCGACTACCCCTCCTAGACTGCAGCCGACAAAATGAAAGCGCTCCGCACGAACAGCATCTGCAATTGCTAAAACGTCGCTTGCAAAGCCTTCGCGAGTAATTACGGCGGGATCGGGCGGCGGACTGTGCGCGCCGTTTCCTCGCAGCTCGATTGCGTAACAGCGATAATCGGTGAGTTCGTTGAGCTGATAGTCCCAAATCGCTGCGGTCGAACCTACGCCATGTACGAAAATGACCGGTAGATCGTCACCCCGGTCTTGCGGAACGGACACGTTGCAGCGAGCGCCGCTCATTACGCCATCGGTGCATCTGACCCAGAGCGTTTCAATCATGCAACGCTCTTTCGTTTGGCATCGACGAACGCTAACACTTCGGCCAGCGGTCGCGTATTGAGAATCTGTTCGCGTGTTAGGCCTGCGCGGCGGGCTTGACTGAGCGCAAGCTCGATGTTCGCTAGTTGCGACGGATCGTGAGCATCACTATCCAGGGTGAAAGTCACGCCGAGTGCCGCCGCGCGACGCGCAAGTTCGCTCGGCAGATCGAGCCGCAGCGCCTGCCCGTCGATCTCAAGTGCGGTTCCGGTTCGTGCGGCGGCTGAAAATACGGCGTCGTAATCGAAAGCATATCCGGCGAAGCTTCCGATCATGCGGCCGGTGGGATGTCCGATAATCGTGACGTACGGATTTTCGCAGGCCCGAATCAACCGCTGCGTCATCTCGTCCTTTGTGAGATTCATCGCGGAGTGAACGCTCGCGACGACGATATCCAGACCCGCCAACTGCTCGTCGGTAAAATCGAGTGCGCCATCCGGCAGAATGTCTACTTCAGAACTACATAAGGTTCGGACGTTAAAACGATTTCCGAGAGCGCGCACGCTCTCTCGTTGTTCGCGCAGTGCCTGCGCGGTCAAGCCGTACTTTGGGCCGCGACCCTGCGAGTGATCGGAGATCGAATGATACTCGTATCCGCGCGCCGCCGCCGCTGCGATCATCTCTTCGAGCGATCCTCGACCGTCGCTCCAGGTGCAGTGCATGTGGAAGTCGCCGCGCAGATCGGGTAACTCAACGAGCGTCGGCAGGCCGTGCGCGCGCGCTAACTCGATCTCGCCGACGCCCGAACGCAGCTCCGGCGGAATGTACTGCATATCGAGCGCGGCATAAACTTCTTCCTCGGTGGTACAGGTAATTGCGCGGCCGGTTTGCAGCTCGACGATTCCGTTTTCGCTGACCCGCAAACCCCTGCGCACGGCGTATTCGCGCAGTTGAATATTGTGTTCGCGGCTTCCGGTGAAATGCTGCAGCAGATTGCCGTACACATGATCGGGAAGCACCCGAAGATCGATCTGCAAACCGCCCTCAAGCCAAATGCTAGCCTTCGTCGGCCCCTCTGCGAGAACGGCTTGCGCGCGATCCCACGCGACGAATCGGGTTATGACCGCTTGCGCATCGGTTGCGGTGCAAACGATATCGATGTCGCCGACCGTGACTTCGGCGCGCCGCAGACTCCCTGCATAGGTGAGCCGATGCAGCGCCGGACCATCGGCGAGAAATGTCATGATTTCCCGCGCAATTACCAGCGCCTTGGCCATCGGCGTACGCGTCAACCGTCCTTTGTAGGCAAGGATTCCGCGCTTGATGTTCCCGATCGTCTTAGGCCCCATCCGCGGCATTGCATCCAAATCGCCGGCGGCGATGGCACGTTCCAAATCGGCGAGCGATCCAATGGCTAATTTTTCGAAGAGAATCGCGGTGGTCTTCGTGCCGATTCCGGATACTCCGAGCACCTCAAAAATTGTCGGCGGAAAGCGCTGGTGTAGCTCCTGGAGATGCACGGCTGTGCCGGTTGCTACGATCTCTTCGATGCTAGCGGCTATTGATTTTCCGATTCCCGGCAGCTTGGTGAGTTCGCCGGAGGCGATTAGCTCCGCGGCCGGAGCCGAGTTTTCGAGTGCCGATGCGGCTCGCTCGTAGGCCATAAACTTGTAGAACGGCTCACCCGCCAACTCCATCAGCACGCGAATCTCGTTGAGCTTCGCTGCAACCTCCGAATTGCTCACAGGAATGTCTTCGACGGCTGACAACTCTTTCTTGTGCCGATTCTGCAGATGCGCGAGGCGCGCTTCGTTCGCGATAACGAGACTCTCGTTGCGCCGATAAATCTTGAGTTGGAATACGGCGAGCGGCTCGCACAAGCGTTTCCGAGCGCGTACCAGGCGTCGATCGTCGCACTGATGGCCGCGGGCATCGTCAAGGCGACCAGCGGTCGCGTTTTCATCTCCGAGTACGACCCGATCATTCAGCCGGTTCAGGTGAAGCGGCTCGTCGGGTATGTGCCGCACGAGGCGGTACCGCTTCACTTTAGAACATTCGCAACCTACATCGAATACCGAGCGGCGCTCTGGTCGCTCTCACGAGATGAGGCGCTGCAGCGCGCTTCCGCGCTCCTGGCGCAACTAGATGGCGTACACGAGGCGTTCGCATTTCCGCTGGTGGGAGCTTTGATCGCTCGGCCGGAGTTGCTTGTTCTCGATCGCCCGCAGGCCGCGTATGCAAACCAAATCCTAGCAGTCGTCGGATCGACGTCGGTATTTTCAACTCACGCCGGGGCTCGTGAGGTCGCCGCATTTGAACGCTGAACGCGCCTCACAGGCGGTTGTCGCAGCTCGCCTGCAGCAGAACGTTCCGCTGCTTGTCGCGGTCGCGGCAGCATCCGCGCTAGTGGGCTTCTTACAACCGCATTTTATCGGAACGGTGCACGACCCGCTTCGCGCCGACATTCTCACGCGCACGCTGTGGCTGGCTGGACCAATCTTTTTCGGAACGCTGCTCGGCATCATTGCGGCGCTCGCGCAACGCGGCACCGACCGTTTGCACGGGCTTGAGCTTTGCGAACAGAGCGCACCACTCTATGGACGTCAACTGGCGCGAGCGACCGCGCTGGTGCCGTGCATCATCGTTACGTTCGCTACGCTCGTAAACTGGTTTGCGCAATATCTGAGCGGCTTTGCCGCGCCGCCTGTATTTTTTCTGCTGGCGCTGGCCGCTGTCATCACGAGCACGCTAGTCGCGTTATCGGCGACGCTGCGCGAGGGCGGCTTGCGCTGGCTCTATGTCGCGATTTCCTGCGCGATCTCAACTATCTCATTCGGCTTGGCGATTTACGTCGACACGCTAAGGCCGGTGCCGCAAGGCGCTGCGCATTACGCCGACATCACCGGAATAGTCTGCGAACTCGCATTCTGCGCGATCATCGGATTCATCGCGCTTCGCCAATACGGTGAAGCGCTCGCGCGGTACGACCCGCTGCCGCGCGAGCTTAATGGTTAGCCGACTTGCACCGGGATTGCCGCAGCAAGCTTCTCAAGGATTGCACGGTTGAACTGAGCGAGATCCCCTGGATCGCGTGAGGTTACCCAGTTGCCGTCCTGCACAACGGGCTGGTCGCGATAGAGTCCGCCCGCATTGCGGATGTCATCGGCAATTGAGGCATAGCCCGTGAGCTGGCGGCCGCGCACCACTTGCGCGGAGATCAATACCTGCGGTCCATGACAGATCACGAACATCGGCTTTTTCGCGACATCGAACTCACGAACGAGGCGCTGCACTTCTTTGTTCATTCGAATGTGATCCGGCGACATGCCGCCTGGAATCAACACTGCATCGAAGTCTTCGGCCGTACAATCGACGACCAGCTCCTCTGCCTTTACGCTTTGACCTTCATCAAGTCCGCGTTTACCGCGAATCTTGGTGCGCGATTTTTCATCAATACCGACAATGGTGACAATGGCGCCGGCTTCTTCGAGCGCGCGCCGGGGTTCCAAAAGTTCTGATTCTTCAAACCCATCGCCCAGCAAAGCGGCGATGCGTTTTCCTTCGACTGATTGCATCCGGGCACGATTCTGTGCCCTAGAGCGTCCCACCCGTCTGCTGTACCGCCGCCCGCAGCAGATAAGCCAGCTCGATCTCGATCTTGCCGAGCGAATCGAGAATGGTATCTTCAGCCAATGCTTTCAAAGTCGGATTGCGCTTGGTCATGTCGCTCTCGGGCACGCGGTGGCGCGGGTTGATCTCGCGCATGTAGATCCGAGCGTCGTAACGCAGCGGGCCCTCAGGCAAGAAGTAGAGCGGGTCGAGCCCGTAGGCATAAACGTCCAGCGACAAAAGTCCTGATTTTTGCATAAACTCAATCGGCTTGCTGCGAAGCGCCGCAACCAACCGTGCGAGCGAGCTGACTCCCAGGCGCTCGGTTCCGTCGAATACGGCCTGAACCTGAGCGACCGATAGGCCGGCGGCCTGCGCAAGCGCCTCCGGCTCGATCGACTGTTCCAGCGCGAACGCTCGCAATGCCGACCCGAATACCGGGCCGCCCGCGGTCCCAAGTTGTCCATCCCACGCGGATTGAGCCTGCGAATCCATCATGCGCTCACTCTTCGACGTCGGGCCTGTTCGCAACCCACACAATTCCGTCTACGACCTGTACCTCAAAGCGCTCGACCCGCGCAAAGTCTCCCAAGGTGAGGCTGCCGGTTCGCAGATCGAAGCACCAGCCGTGCCAGGGACAGGTGATGGTTCCATCCTCCAGCCACCCGTCGGCGAGCGGGCCGCCTTGATGCGGGCAGCTATTCTCCAGCGCAAAAAACTCGCCGCCGGTGTGAAAGACCGCGACTTCCCATCGGCCGACCGAAACGACCCGGCTCGAACCGGGCGCAATATCGCACGCCCGCGCGACTCGCGCGAAGTTTGATGTATCGATCACAACTAAAGCAGCGAGGACTGCAATCCGCCGTCGATTGCAATGGTTTGACCGGTAATGTAGCTCGCGGGTCGGGAACACAAGAATGCAACCAGCGGCGCAAACTCCTCGGGCTTCGCGATTCGCTTCATCGGAATCTCGTTTGCCGCGCGCTCGAAATCGGCATCGGTCGGATAGAGCTGGTGCAGCCGATCGGTTGCGATTCGTCCGGTTGCAATTGCGTTGACGGTGACGCCGTCGGCTGCCACTTCAAACGAGAGTGTCTTTAACGCCGATACCAGCGCCGTCCGAAAAACATTCGAGAGCGCGAGCGTCGGAATCGGCTGCTTCACCGATGACGACGTCAGCGCAACAATCCGACCCCATCGATTCGAACGCATTGCGGGCAGCACCTGATCGATCAGCAGCAGCGCGCAGCGCAGCGTCGCATCATAGCCGGCTTGCCAATCGGCTTGGCTCAACTGCGTGAACGATCCGGGTTTGGGACCGCCGCCGTTTGCGATCATGATCTCAATATCGCCGAACTGCTCGCGAACATCGCTGAGAAGTTTCACGATCGAATCCGGCTCAAGCAGATCGACCACGAAACCTTTGGCATCAAGCGCGCCGCGCTTGTGCGCTTCGAGCGCTACTGCCTGCAGCAGATCGACGCGCCGCGCAGCGACGGCCAACTTCACGCCTTCGCTCGCAAGCGCAAGCGCGCAGGCTCTGCCGATCCCCGAACTTGCCCCAGTAACTAGCGCAACTTTTCCGCGTATTCCTAAATCCATTGCTTACTTTGTTCCTAGCAGGACATTGACTGCGGTTTGCAGTTGCGCATCCGCGGTCGTATCGGGTGCTCGTTGCACGCGAATGTCGACCGGCCGGGGATGCATCTCCATCGGCTTTCCGGCTAGCGTGGCAACCTTGGTACTTGGGAGCCGAAACACCGTACCGTCGATCAACCGGATCGCAGAGGTGAAGATAATCCAGCCTGCGGTCGGTTCTCCGACGACCTTGCCGAGGTGCATCGCCTCATAGCCCTGCGTAAAGTCCTCGCCGTCCGAGAGCGTCTCTTCGTTGGTGATAAGGACCGTCGGCTTCTCCAGCGCGCGCTGACCGAGTACTTCGCGAACCGGCGACGTCGGCTGATTGCGTGAGGTGAAAAGCAGATACGGTTTGCGTGAGAGCACATCAAGCGCGTAGGCGTTCACGAACCCGCCGTTGTTGCCGCGCACGTCGATCACCACGCCTCGCTTTGAAAACTCGAACGTATCGAGGTCCTTGTAGAACTGCGCAAGCGACTCCGGTTCCATGTCGGCGAGGTGGACGTACCCAAGTCTGCCGCCGCTGAGTCTATCCACATCGTTGCGATTGTTCGCTACCCATTCTCGATAGCGTAAATGCGCAATCGATCCCAAATCTACCGGCTTTACCGGAACGGTTCGCTCGGATCCGCCCCGTGAAACCGTCAGCACGACCTTTTTATCGACGGTGTTATCGAGCAGTTGCTGAAGGTTCACCGCGCGACCAACCCGCGATCCGTTAACGGCAATCAATCGATCGCCAATCGCGATCTTTGCGCTAACGGCAGCCGGCGACTGCGGCACGATGCCGGTAATCGGCAGCGTGCCGTCGCTTTCATACGCGACGCGGTCAAAGCTGAGGCCGAGTCGTCCGATGGTTGGATGCAATCCCGACGGCGGCGCATAGACGCCGGTGTGGGAGCTGTTCAGCTCACCGATCATTAACAGCAATAAGCGACGCATCTCGGGCGGATTCTGCGCAGCTTCGAACTGCGGAAGAAATCGACGATACACGCTGGTCCAATCGACTCCGTTGGTATGGGCATCCGCGTAAAAATCACGAATAGCACTCCATGCCTGCGTGAACGCTTCGAGTTTATCGCTGTTGAAGTTTTGGTCGAACTCGGCCTCGATACTAACCGGTGCAGCTTTAAGGTCGTGCAGCGAAATGGTTTCAATCGCTCCCGCGTCGTTAAGGTAGTAAACCGATTTGCCGTCCGGCGCCCATTGCGCGTTACTCTTCTGGCCCGCCGACGCGGTGATCTGGCGCGCTACCGCATGCGCATCGTCGTCCACCGGATAGAGATAGAGATTTTGCTGATCCGCGGCTACGCCGGTAATCAGGATGGTCTTTCCGTCCGGGCTGATCGACTGCGCGTTGACATCGAGGCCGGTCGGAAGAAACTCCAGTCGATCGTGAACGCCGCTGAAATCGATTCGAATGCGTGTCGATTTTTTCGCGGTCGTTTTTGCGGCCGCATGCGATGTTTCCGTCGGTGCTGCGGCGCCGTTAGGTTTGAAGAGCTGGTGGAAGCGATCTTCCACAAAGGTCGGTGTTTTGGGCACCAAGCTCACCACCGCAAGTTGTGCGGGCTCCGTGCGCTGGCCGGTATCGAAGATGATCGACTCTCCGTTCGGACTCCACGACAGCGTGTTGGTATTTACGTCCGCCAAAAAACTGATGTATGCGGAGGTTCGATTCTGCACGTTTGCAATTTTCACGTTGGTAAACGAACGCGCATCGGAATCAAAATAGGCGATCCAACGGCCGTCAGGCGACCATACCAGCGCACGATCGGGTTCACCCGGTGTCAACGGCAGCAAGCCCCGCGCCAGCGTCGTCATCGTTCGATCGGCGACGTTCAACACGCGCAATTCCGCACCGGCTTGTTCGAAAGCCAGCCGCTCTTTGCTCCCCCGAGCAGTCGGGTCGTAGGTCAAGTATCGAATGTCCGAAGGCGTGTTCGTCAGCGCGGTACGGACGCTTCCCAGGAAATCGTAGGTGAAAATGCGATCTTCATGACCGCTGCCGGATGCGAACGCCAGCGTGTTGCTGTCGGGCGCCCAACTCAGTTCGCGAGCGTCCTCGCCGGACCGAGAGACGGCAAACGCCGGGCCGCCGGATGCGCCGACCGCAAAAAGCCGGCCATGCACGATGAACGCCAGCTTTTTTCCATCGGGCGAGAGTTGATACTCGCTAAAATGGTTCGAACGCGTAACGTGTTGCAGGTCGTTATCCGAGAGCACACCCTGCAGGTCGACTGCAATCCGCCGAACGTTACCGGTATGCGTATCAAGTCTCCAAATCTCGAAGTCGCGCTCAAAGACGATCGCATCTCCGCAAGCGCATATCGCGGGCCACAGCACGCGTCCCGAATGAAAGTGCGTAAGCGCTCGAGCCGCCCCGCCAACCGCATGCTCCCAGATGTTCTCACTGCCGGTTCGATCGGACATGTAATAGAGGTGCGCGCCATCCGGTGCCCACATCGGCCAAATCTCTTTGGCGCCGCCATCGGTAAGCTGTTCGTACTGCGGATGCGGCCCGAGCCCGCGGCGAATCCAAATCTGCGAATCGTCGATATGGCTATTGCCGTTGCGCCACCATTGACTGCCCGCAAGTCCGCGCAGGTTAAATGCAACGTTCTCGCCATTCGGTGAGGGCGCCGCATAAAACTGGTTGACGTACGGCTGCGTAATGATCGGCATTGGGGTTCCGCCGGTCGCGCGAACGCGATCTATATCGCTGCGGCCTTCGATGTTATGGCTCGATGTCGAAAAATAAATCCAGCCGTCGCGCGACCAGCCATCAAGTTGTTCGTTTGCGTCATTGTAGGTTAACCGGCGAACCGCTCCGGTCGCAAGCGAGAACACGTAGACGTTCGCGTATCCGGAGCGGGTTGAGGTGAAAGCGAGCTGTTTGGCGTCGGGTGCGTACACCGGCCGGTCGTCGGTCGCGCCGTCCGCGATCAAGATTCGCGCGGTCCCACCGGTCGAATTCGCCGTCCAAATCTTGCCGCCGGAAACGAACGCGATCTGCGATCCGGATGGTGAAATGGCCGGCGTCGAGAGCGACGGACTTCCGGCCGCTTGCGCGCAGCCGAATACAAGAACTGTCAAGAAAAGCGTCAAAAACGTAGACGCGCCGCGCCGACTGAATGCCCTCATCTTGTCCTCGTCTGCATCATTTGAGCGATTCTCACCTTTAGCTCGGGCCATTCGTCCGCCAGAATAGAAAACCGCGCCGAATTGCGAGGCGTGTGGTCCGTGGCGATCCGGTGGGATCGAAGCAGTCCTTCGAAGGTTCCGCCGATTCTTGCAATCGCCGAACGCGAGCGCTCGTTGCGCTCATCCGTATGGAAACAAACTCGCAGGCTCTTCCACGCCTCAAAGGCATGCGCGAGCATCAGATACTTCGCCTCGGTATTGGCGCCGGTTCGGATTGCGGACCGAGCCAACCACGTGTAGCCGATCTCACAGACATCCGGAAATGTACGACCGGACCGTTCATGACCGAGCGGCCAAGCCCACCGCTCCAGTTCAAAGAAACGCGTCGAACCGATAACCTCGCCGCCTTCGGTGCGCACAATCGCAAACGGAACCGCGGTTCCCGCATCCCTCAAAGCAACCGCGTCTGCAACATACCGACCGACCTCGGCAAGACCCTCTGGTACGAAACTCAACTGATAGAGCGACCTGTCCGCGTCAGCCGCTTTGACGAGCCCATAGATATGCGCGTGCGTGAGCGGTTCCAAACGCACCTGCCGACCCTGCAATAGCGGTTCGGCTAAGTCCTCAACGGTCATGTGCTACAGTTGGCGACCTACCGCACAACTACCGCTAGTCGGGTCTATCAAGTTCCTCGAAGAGCGCGCTCACACGAAAATGCAGCCAGTCTGCGGCTTCGTGCGTGAATTGGTCGTTGCCGGCAAAGACCGCGACGTCGTCGCGTGAGTACGCAACGACGGTTCGCGAGGCCGGATCGATATCCAGGACAAGAACCGTTCCGGCCGACAGATATTTCCTCACTTTACGCGCCAGTAATTCGGCCCGATGCGATGGAGAGCGAATCTCAACCGCGATATCGGGGCCGAACGGCGGCTCCTCGCGCTCTTCTCTCGATAATTTGCGTAAACGTTCGCGCGAAACGTAAGCCACATCCGGAACCAGCGCAGTAATGGGTTCGCCGGGGGGACCGATTCGAAATCGCCACTCCGGGAGAGCACGCCCGCGATCATCGGCGCAGCCTCTGAATATATCCAGGACCGTCGCCTGAACGGCGGCATGCGTGAACTTCGGGCTCACCTTTCGGAAGCGCTCCCCGTCGATGTACTCCGACTCGGGCCAGTCCAACAAGGTTGTTCGCATCGTATACTCTCCACCGCATTCTATCACGCCGAAGAGACCGATCGAAAGGCCAAAGCGACGATCGCCCCGCGAGCCGACCAATCTACTTTACAGGGCGGCCGGGCCTGTAGTATGGTGGGTGGGTCGCCGGAGCGGACCTACGGCCTGCATCTGAAGCGAGACTTTCCTTGAATGAGGAGTTCTTAAGAAATGCCACTCAGCACCGAGCAGAAGGCGGAGATCGCCGCCAAATTCGCGCGTTCGTCCGGCGATACCGGATCGGCCGACGTTCAGGTCGCGATTCTGACCGCCTCGATCAACCAGCTCACCGAGCACCTGAAGATTCACAAAAAAGATCACCACAGCCGCCGCGGTCTGCTCTTACAGGTTGGCCAGCGCCGCCGCTTGCTCGGCTATCTCCAGAAAAAAGACGTCGAGCGCTACCGCAAACTCATCGCCGATCTCGGATTACGCCGCTAACCCGCGGTTAGCCGTGGCCGAGACTTGCTTGGCCGTAGATTCGCGTACGTTGCATCGGTGAGGGCTTGCCTCGACCCATATGAGTTTCGCACCCGACTCGCTCGGTGATTTGAATCGCGTTCGTACACATCAGTGCCGTCAATGGGATAAATCCGAAGCGTTCATTTCTATCTCAATAACCGATCGCGGCGCCTTGCGATCGCCGCGGGTCGGTACCGCCGTAATAGGCGCCGGTCTTGGGATCAACGACGATCGACTGCGCTGAACCCCAACTGCGCACGAGGCGAAAGCGATAGCCCATCTTCGCAAGAGTAGTTTGCGTTTGCGTCGTGAGCGCACCGGGTTCGTACTCAATGACGTCCGGCAGCCATTGGTGGTGAATGCGCGGCGCTCCGACGGCTTGCTGCACGTTCATGCCGTAGTCGATCACGTTTTGAATTGTTGCCAGTGTGATGGTGATGATTCGCGACCCGCCCGGACTGCCGGTTACCATAAACAGTTTTCCGTTCCTCGTGACGATGGTCGGTGCCATCGATGAGAGCGGTCGCTTTCCCGGCGCGATCGCGTTACGTTCGCCCTGAACAAGGCCGAACATATTCGGCACGCCGGGTTTGCTCGTAAAGTCATCCATCTCGTCGTTCAGAAAAAATCCAGTGTCGCCGGCAATCATTCCCGAACCGAAGAAATCGTTGATCGTGTAGGTCACCGCAACTGCGTTACCGGCTTTGTCGACGATCGAGAAGTGCGTCGTGTTGTTGCCCTCGCTTGGAGCGCCGGCCGGCAGCGGGCCGAGCCCCGGCTTTACGTCAACCGATGGCGTAGCTCGATTTGGCTGAATCTCCGCACGCAACTTCGCCGCATAGTCGGGTGAGAGCAATTGCGCCAGCGGATTGCTGACAAACGACGGATCGCCGAGATAGGTGTTGCGATCGACATACGCGCGCCGCTCGGCTTCGACCGTGTCATGAATCGCGCGAACGCTGTTCCAGCCGTAAACGCCGAGCGGAAACCCGCTCGCGATGTTGAGTATCTCGCACATCGTGGCGCCGCCCGAACTAGGCGGCGGAGACGAGATAATGCGATAACCCCGATAATCGCAATGGAGTGGAGTCTGCTCATCAACCGTATATTTAGCGAAATCGGCCAGCGACAGGATACCGCCGTTTGCGCGGCTTGCCGCAACGATCGACGCTGCAATCGGCCCATGGTAAAACGCGCTTGGCCCGTCTTTTGCAATCAGCGAAAGTGTTGCAGCAAGATTTGATTGAGCCAACCGTTGTCCGCTTCGCAACGGCGTCCCGCCGTTGGTAAATATCGCGCGCGCGTTTTTATTTTTGAGGAAGTCGTTCATCCCGTCGCGGTAGATTGCGACGTCGCCCGGTCGCAGGACGTACCCGCCGCGCGCCAGCGCAATTGCCGGAGCCAATAGTCGCGCACGTGCAAATGTTCCGAACTCGGTGCGGGCTCGTTCCAATCCCATCACTGTTCCAGGAACGCCAACCGAAAGATAGCCCTTGGTGCTTAAGCCGGGCACGACCCGCCCTTGCTTATCGAGATACATATCGCGGGTCGCGCGCAGCGGTGCTTTTTCACGAAAGTCGATGAAGCGTTCGCGACCGTCATGCATACGCACCAGCATGAATCCGCCACCGCCGATGTTGCCGCAACATGGATCGACTACCGCGAGAGCATAACCGACCGCTACCGCCGCATCGACCGCGTTCCCGCCGGATTTCAGCATATCGACGCCGACCTGCGAGGCGTAATGCTCCTCCGTCACCACCATCGCGTGCGTAGCGCGCACCGGCAGTGGCGCTGCGGCACGCGCGGCCGCATTCACGAGTAGAGCGAATGCGAGGAGAACGCTAATACACTTCATTGCGTCCTTCGACTACGCGTTCGCCGCCGGCAAACGCTGCTCAGGATGACACCGCGGAATTACCGAAGCATGCTAACGAACCGTTAGCACGTTTCCGACGGTGGTGTTGAAGTTCAGCAGGGTTGCCGGGCCTTGAATTACTGAAGTTGGCGCGACGTTACCGGTTGAGGCGGCGGCGAATACATCGATCGCGTTCGCGGTATTATCGGCCGCGTAAATGTTGCCGGCGGAATCGATTCCAATTGCGACGGGACCTGAACGCAGCAGTGTGCTGCTGCCGGTGATGACGTTGCCGGGGGTGATGACGCCTCCGGTGTTCGTAAAGGCAGCGATCGAGGGTGCGCCGCTCTGGGTGCCACCCGTATAGATTGTATTATTGGCTGCAATCGCGATCGAAGTCAACGTTCCGGTTGCGCTTGCATCGAAGCTGGTGGCCGGCGGAACATTGCCGGTCGAACCGGGTGCGTAAACCGTCACGCTCGGGACACCGCCCGAACCATTCGGCTGGCACAGGCAGTAGATCGCGCCGTTGCTATCAACCGCGACTCCATCCGCAGACGCGGCAACGTATCCGCCGGAGCCGTCCGAGGTCTGTGGAAGTATCTGCGAGACCGGAACTGCGTTGCCGTTTGAACCGGCGACGAACTTCAAAATACCGCTGTTGGTATCGGCAACATAAATGTTATTGGCCGAATCCAGCGCAATCGAAACCGGGTTCGAGAACGAGGCGGACGTGATCGTGCGAATCGGGGCAACATTGCCGTTGGCACCCGCCGCAAATACTTCGACATCGGCTTTGCCCGGCACGAAGCCATTATCGATCACATACAGGTTGCCGGCGGAATCGACCGAGAGCCCGAGCGGGCGCACGATCTGGCTAAGCGATCCCGAGAGCGCGAAGACCGGGGGCGTGTTGCCGGTCGATGCGGCGGTGAAAACACCGACATTCGATTGGCTAGCGGTGTAGATAAACGGCGGGGTCGGGACCGGCGAGGGGCTCGCGGTCGGCCCGAAGGTTACCGACGGTTGCGGGGTTGGGGTGCCCGGGGCACCGCCGCCGAGGTTGGGCGGACCGCCGCCGCCGCAAGCGGCGAGGATGCCGGCGGTGAACAGTAGACCTAAGAAACTCGATAAACGGATAGCCGGCAACCTGGACTCCTTATGACAATGCAAGACGACTGGGGAATGTATCACTTTCAACGCGGAAACTCATTCAAACCTCGCGTACTTCCCGGCGACTCAGCCTAAGCAAGCGGGCAACCGCAATTACGCAGGCCATCCCGCGCGCGGCCCGAAGGTAGGCGGTTCAAAATAAACGATAAAACACTAACGAATATATAGGAGTACTTGTGCCAGAATCCGTCTCATTAGAGATCGGCGGGCGCACCCTGGTCATCGAGACCGGCGAACTTGCAAAACAAGCCAATGGGTCAGCTCTCGTCCGCTACGGCGAACAAAACGTCGTATTAGCCGCCGTCACCGCTTCGGAAAAACCGCGTGAAGGCATCGACTTTTTCCCCCTAACCTGCGACTTTGAAGAGAAAATGTACGCTGCCGGAAAGATTCCGGGCGGCTACATCAAGCGCGAAGGCCGCCCCTCCGAACACGGAACGCTCTCGGCGCGTCAGATCGATCGCCCGCTTCGGCCGCTCTTTCCCGCGGGCTTCCGCAACGACGTCCAAGTCATGACAACCGTGCTTTCAATTGATCCCGAACTCGACGCCGACGTGCTGGCGGTTTGCGCTGCCGGCGCGGCGCTCGCCGTGTCCGACATTCCATTCGATAAGACCGTCGCGGCAGTTCGCATTGGACGCGAAGCCGGCGTTCTCGTCGTCAATCCAACGCTTCCGCAGTATGAAACCGGCGGCATGGAGATTGTCGTCGCGGGAACCGCCGACGCCGTAATGATGGTCGAAGGCGGCGGCAACGAGTTCTCCGAGGATGACTTCCTCGAAGCTGTTGAGCTAGCGCACACCGAAATCAAAAAAATCGTAAAAGCGATCGATCAGCTCGCGAAGAAGTGCGGCAAAGCTAAGCGCACGTACCCGTTGCTTTCGATTAACAAAGATCTCGACAAGTGGGTTCGTAAGTCGTTTGCCAAAGACGTCGCCAAAGCGATGCGTGTCATCGAAAAGGCCGAACGCAATGAAGCCTTCGCGAAACTTTCGCGCAAAGAAGCAATCGTACGCGCCGGCGACAAAAACGCCGAGATCCTCGGGATGTTGACCGATTCGAAGAACGTCGAGTTCGAGAAGATCATCAAGAACATGGAAGAAGATGAGCTTCGCACGATGGTCGTCGACGAGAAGATTCGTCCGGACGGCCGCAAGAACGACGAGATTCGCCCGATCTGGAGCAAGGTGCATTATGTGCCGCGCGTTCATGGTTCGGGCGTCTTCACGCGCGGGCAGACGCAGGTTTTCACCGCTGCCACGCTTGGTTCGCTCTCCGATGAACAGCGTTTAGACGGTATCATGGCGATCCCCAACAAACGCTACATGCACTACTACAACTTTCCGCCGTACTCGGTCGGTGAAACCCGCCCGATGCGCGGACCCGGCCGCCGCGAAATCGGTCACGGTGCGCTCGCCGAGCGCGCGCTGATTCCGGTGCTGCCGCCGAAAGAAGACTTCCCGTACACGCTTCGCTTGATTAGTGAAGTGCTCGAATCGAACGGTTCGTCTTCGATGGCATCGGTTTGCGGAAGCACGCTTGCGCTCATGGATGCGGGCGTGCCGATCAAGGGACACGTCGCCGGTGTTGCCATGGGACTGGTCCTCAAAGGCAACAAACACGCGATCCTCACAGACATTCAAGGCCTCGAAGATGCCCTCGGCGAGATGGATTTCAAAGTCGCCGGAACGACCGACGGCATCACTGCGATTCAAATGGATATCAAGGTGCAGGGCATCACGATCGCGATCATGCGCGAAGCAATGATCGAAGCCAAGAAGTCGCGCCTGTTCATCATCGACAAACTCAAAGAAACGATCGATGAGCCACGCTCCGAGCTCTCGAAGTTCGCGCCGCGTATGATCATCGTCAAGATCAATCCAGCGAAGATCAAAGACATCATCGGACCGGGCGGCAAGATCATCAATAAAATCATCGCCGATACCGGCGTCTCGAAGATCGATATCGAGGATGACGGCAGCGTCTTCATCACCTCGGCCGACGGCGAATCCGGCGACAAAGCCAAAGCCATCGTCGAATCGCTCACCAAAGATGTCGTCATTGGCGAAATCTACACCGGCACCGTCACTCGCTTGATGACTTTCGGCGCATTCGTTGCGATTCTGCCGGGCAAAGAAGGGCTGGTTCACATCAGCCAGCTCGCTCCAACCCGCATCGAAAAAGTTGAAGACGCGGTCAAAGTCGGCGACGAGATCAAGGTCAAAGTTGTCGAGATCGACGAAAAAGGTCGCATCAACCTTTCGCATAAAGCCGTACTCGGCGGCGCATCCAGCAACGGCGATCTCGAACATCCGATTCACGAGCGTCCACGCGAACGCACCGGAAGCCAAGGCTCCGGCGGCGGCCCAACCCGACGCCCTCGCCGCCGCATCGAGTAATTGGTAGCGCTTAATAAAAAGAGATTCGCAGCGATGCGGATCTTTTTTTTGCTTGGCTCGTATTAGGCCGGGGCGCGAATCCGCAGTGAGGAGATTACCGTGCAACGACGACCGAATCTATTTTTTGCCGGAAGCGCTGAGGGCGCGCTCACCACTATCGCGCGGCGCTGGCCGAGAAGGTGCTTTACGGCACCCTTCACTCCAACTGCAGGCGCAAATCACCTATCCGCCGAGACCACGCAAATACCGCGCATCGGTTTCATACAGACACAATACGCATGATGCTCTGGAGACTCGTGAAGTCGTCTGCGTTTCGGGTGAAAAGTGCAAGGCCTCGCGACAGAGCGGTTGCCGCAATGAGCAGATTGACCGCGCGGGCACCTCGCGGTTTGCGGCCATCGGCAACTACTGCGGCGTAGACGAGGGCGTATGCGCGGGCGGCATCCTCATCGAACGCTAGCGCGGTGAACTCGGCCTCTGCCCATTGAAGGCGAGCCTGTCGCCGCGAGCGCTCTTCGACGCCGATCACGGCGTGTGGTCCGGCTGCAAGTTCCGCGAGCGTGATAGCGGCGATCGCCGCCAGAGCCGGTAGTGCTTCGACGGGTAGTTGCTCGTAGTCAAGCAGTACTGACGTGTCGAGAAGGCCTCGTTCGATTCTAGGCACGCGGCTCGAGATTTTGATCGATGAAGGCGTCAACGTCCGTGCGGAAGCGTTTCGCGTCGACCGCAGGCAGATGGGACGCGGTTTGCATAAGCTTCTCTGAACGCACGAACTGCGCTTTTCTGACGGGCCGCAGTTCGGCAACCGGAATACCGTTACGTGTAACGATGAATGATTCACCGTCGTCAAGCGCTCGCATGATGCGCCCGCTGTCGTTCCGCAGTTCGCGCTGGGTAATCATGCTTGACATGGGCAAAGTGTAGCACGCGTGCTACACTTTGTAAAGAGAGAGAGAGAGCTAGGTGCACGTCTCGACGCCTGTGCGCTACATCGCTATGTTGGATTATCGAGATGCCAAAACTCACCCGGAAGATTGAGCTCAGCAAAAATTGTGTCCGTTTCTTCGACCGTCCGCCGGCGCCAATTTGGAAGTCGGCGATCTTCACCGTACCAGCGTCTGGCAAGTTGCCACGTCTTTTCCATCGGTAGCACACTACCGGGGCTGCGTCCGAAATTGCGACGCCATGCATGTGCGTGAGGCTCGTTGCAGAACGCTAATTGCATCGAGCAGGTTAGGCGAACGTCGTCCCACATGTGTTGAGCCGGCACGAGGAACTGCGCAACGTACTCGGCTCCGATCACTAAGGATTCGGATCGAATCTCAAGGTGAATACGTTTGAAGCACGTCGAACACGAGGTTTCAATCTCAGAATTTTTCGAAGTCATTGCGGCAATGCCAAGTGCGTCCCAAATGCAAAAACCCCATGCAGAGACCGTCCCATAGCCTGCTAAGAACCCGGTCGGCACCGACGAGAACGGATGGGCTACCGCAACCTCGCCATCGTCACCCACGACGATGTGGTGTTGAATATGCAGATTTAGCAGCGCTGCTGCAATCGCCTCACGCGATGTTCCTGTCGTTTGCTTGAGGTCCGCTACGAGCGGCATACGACCAGTTGTAATTAGAGCATCATAGATGCTCGCGCGGAGCTTCCTCGGTTCGGTATCGTTCACGGCTAAATCCATCTTTTGCACCCGCTCCGCCGAGCACCAATGTGAAGCCTCTCGTCCTGTACAATCTGGGCCCAATTGGCGCGCGGTACCTGGAGCAATCGGCTTCGCTAGCAAGGTCCAAACGTCAAATGGTTGAAATCGCCAAAATATCTACGCAACGTGCATTCGAAAGCCTTCAACGTAGTAAATGAACGTCGCCGAATTCGTGCCAGAGCAGTTGCGCGTCTAACGCTGCATCATACGAGTCGCGTAAAACATCGAGTGGTGCGAATGCTTCCAGC
>JALYVT010000096.1 GCA_030853105.1 Vulcanimicrobiota bacterium | reverse complement strand
GAGTTGAGGTTTCCAACTTCTGGCAACCAAGTCTGGGATGGACCTACGACTTAGACTTCGCAACCTCAAGTGCTAAATTCAGCAACTATGACCCGGTTGGGTTTTTGATTCCGGGCTCGATCAAGGATGTGCTAACATTCCGCGCTACGCTGGATAAACCCAAGACCTATGGGAGTATTCGGTTTCGCTACTTTGGACCTCGGCCTCTGATTGAAGACGGAAGTGTCTATTCGAAACCGACCACGACCATAAGCCTACAGGCTGGATTTAAGCCGAGCAAAGATACGAAAATCGGCTTCGACATTTTCAATCTTTTGGGCGCTAAGGCGAGCGACATCGATTACTACTACAATTCTTCGATTCCCAGCGACCCCGGCTACACCAAACCTGGGTTCGCGGGTCCTTGCCCAATTGCTCAATGCGGGGTCGGCGTTCCGGATGTGCACTTCCATCCAATCGAACGTCCGCTGATACGGTTCACATTCACGAAGCAGTTTTGAACTTGTCTTCGGTAAGGAAGAGGGCGACAATTGAAGAAAGGGTCGGCACTTTCGCGCCGACCCTTTCCGTAGCTCTTTGAGCATACCAACCTGCTGAACCCATCATAGGGCCTCGGCGCTACACGAGTCAAGCGGTTCCTCTCCCAAAGCCTGGGCTCGCGCCCGGCGGGACTCGAACCCGCAGCCCCCAACTTAGCAGGTTGGCGCTCTATCCGGTTGAGCTACGGACGCTGCACTGCTATCACTCCGAATGCGCGTTTGGCAAGGAGCGGGCTTGGATTGGGCGCCGTGGTATACTACCTCGGTATGTCCGCGATTTTTGAGCCGCTCGTTATTGGTCCGCATCGGATTTGGCCACCGCTGGTTTTGGCACCGATGTCCGGGGTGACCAACCGCACCATGCGCGCGCTCTACAAACCGTTTGGCCTGGGCCTGACGGTTACCGAGTTCGTGTCCTCCAACGCCTTGCAGTACGGAAATGCCCGGACGATGGAGATGATCGATCAGCACGGAATTGAGAAACCGGTTTCAACTCAGCTTTGGGGCGACGATCCGGCTCTGATGGCAAAGGCCGCCAAGCTGGTCCGTGAATGCGGCGCAGATATTGTCGATATCAACTTCGGATGCCCGGCTCCGAAAGTCACCAAGACCAACGGCGGAAGCGCATGTCTGCGCGATCTTGACCGTTGCGAAGCCATAATGGCCGCCGTAGTCGCCGCAGTCGACTGTCCAGTCACGATGAAGATGCGCTTGGGCTGGAAAGAAAACGATCTGGTTTATATCGAAGCCGCGCAGCGAGCCGAGCGTGTCGGAATCGCGGCGGTAACCTTGCACGCGCGCACCGCAAAACAATTCTACAAAGGCAGCGCCGCGTGGGAACATATCGCGAAGCTAAAGGCGGCCGTACATATTCCGGTGATCGGCAACGGTGATTTGGATGACGCTGAGATGGCCTTGCAACGCATGAAGGAAAGCGGCGTCGACGGCATCATGCTGGGACGTGCAACACTCGGCAATCCGTGGCTGATCTCCCAAATCCGCGATTTGATGGAGGGCCGCCCGGCGCAAGCGACACCGTGTGCGGCGGATCGTTTGCGTTACGCGCTGGTGCACTATGGCGCGATGATCGATGAGTTGGGAGAACGCCGTGCGGTTCCGCAGATGCGAAAGCACATCGCATTGTATTTGAAGGGGATTCCGGGAGCCGCTGTCTTGCGCGAACGCATCATGCGCATCGATTCGGCAAGCGAGGTGATCGCCGTCGTAAACGCAAAAATATCCGAACTAGAAGACAGCCAGGTTGCCGCGTGATTGTGAACAAGAACGACGAACTGTATGGTGCGGCGAGCGCGCAAGAGTTGTACAGCGAAACGTACGAGAACTATCGAGCGTTTGTGAATCCGCCGCTGGCGCGCGTGATGAAGATATCCGGTAGTCCGGTTGAAGTGCGAGCCGAAGGCTGCACGATCTACGATCAAAATGGCAAAGCATATTTGGATTTTGCGGGCGGATACGGCGTGTTCACTCTCGGTCATCGCCATCCCAAGGTAATCGCCGCGGTCAAGGCACAGCTCGATCAGATCGCACTTTCCGGAAAAACGATGTTTAACGTCATGCTGGGACGCGCGTCGAAGAAGCTCGCCGAACTTGCGCCCGGCGACCTGCAGATTTCATTTTTTTGCAACAGCGGAACCGAGGCGGTTGAAGGCGCGATCAAACTCGCAAAGGCCGCGACCAAGCGCTCGAAGATCGTAGCAACGTTTGACGCTTACCACGGCAAAACAATCGGCGCGCTCAGCGCCAGCGGCCGCGAATACTTCCGCAGCGAGTACAAACCGCTGTTGAGCGATATCGCGCATGTCGCCTACGGCAACGTTGACGGACTCGAAGCCGAACTCACCGATGCGGCCGCATTTATTGTCGAGCCGGTTCAGGGCGAGGGCGGCGTCAATGTCCCTCCGCTCGGGTATCTGCTTGCGGTCCGCGAGATCTGCGATCGAACCGGCGCGCTATTCATCGCCGACGAAGTGCAGACCGGCCTCGGGCGCTGCGGAATGCTATTCGGATGCAATCGCGATAACGTCGTGCCCGACCTCATGACGCTTGCGAAAGGCCTATCCGGCGGCGTTGTACCGGTCGGAGCTTATATCGCACGGCCGAATGTATGGAACGCCGCGTATGCAAAGGCGCCGCTCATGCATACCTCAACCTTCGGCGGGAACGAGCTTGCGTGCGCCGCCGCACTTGCGGCGATGCACGTTTTAGAAGAAGACGGCTTAGTCGAGAATGCGCGCGTTCGCGGCGCGCAACTGCTAACCGGAGCGCAAGAGCTTGCGCGGCAATACCCGCAAGTGATTCGCGAAGTCCGCGGCCTCGGGCTGCTTGTCGGCGTCGAATTGACGAGCGAAGGCTACGGCGGTTGGATTATTCCCGAGATGCTAAAGTCGGGCGTCACGGCGGCCTGGACGCTCAACATGCAGCGCGTGATTCGGTTGGAGCCGCCGCTGATCGTCACCGCGGAACAAGTCGATCGGGCGCTGGCGGCGCTTGCGGCAGGCCTTGCAACCGCGCGCGAGAAGCTCGGCGACTTGTAGATGCCTTACGTTGAAACTTCAATTACGATCGCCGCTCCCGCCCGCAAAGTCTATGAACTCGCGAAGGAGCAGGAACGTTTTCCGCAGTTCATGCCGGATGTTGAATCGGTGACCGTGCTCGAACGGCATCCGGATCATTTGCTCACCCGTTGGAAGACTCTGGTTGAAGACGCGCCGATCGAATGGACCGAAGAGGATCGTTTCAACGATGCGGAAGCCCGAATCGATTACAAACTCCTTGAGGGCGATCTCGACAAGTTTGAAGGCGCCTGGACATTCGTCGAGAGTGACGGGCAGACGCAAGTCGTACTGACCGTTGATTACGATTTCGGCGTCCCAACGCTAGCCGAACTGATCGGGCCGACCTTGCAGCGCAAGGTGCAAGAGAACAGCGAGATGATGCTTGCGGCGCTCAAACGCGAGGCCGAGAGATGACTGTCGCGCCGAAGTTTTGCTTCGTCGTACATCCGCTCTCGCTGGACGATATCGGCCGCTACGAGCCGGGTGCTAAAGGAAAAGGCGCCCCCATCGTTCGCAAGATCATGGAATGGATGCCGCCCTGGGCGGCCGTGCATGTAACGGGCGTGCAATCCCCGGCCGGCAGCGAAACCGAGGGTTGGTTTGTCTGCGCTCCGCTCTTTCCCGATCAAATGCTGGAGTTTCCGCGCGAAGAAGTCTACAAGCGCATCCTAGGCGCAATTCAAATCGGCGTTGACCTCGGCGCGCAAGTTGCGGGCCTGGGCGCATTCACGGCTGTCGTCGGCGACGGCGGCCTTACCATCAACGAACGCTCGCCGATACCGGTTACGACCGGAAACTCGCTGACAATTGCTGCAGGCGTTCAGAGTCTATTCCGTGGTGCCGCTGAAATGGAGATCGATCCCTCACGGTCAACCGCCGTCGTGGTCGGCGCAACCGGCTCAATCGGATCGGCGTGCGCGCGTCTCATCGCACCACGCGTCAAACACTTGGTACTGGTCGCGCGCAATCAGACGCGGCTGCAAAAGTTCCATGATTCGATCAGAGATGAATTGCCGTGCAGTTCATCAATTACGACAGACATCGGCGCAGCAGTTCGTCAGGGTCAGCTCATCCTGACGGCAACATCCTCGACATCCGACGTTATCGAACCCGAAGACTTGCAGACCGGCGCGGTCGTATGCGAACTCTCGCTCCCACACGACGTCAGTCGTCGCGTTGCGCTCGAACGCCCCGACGTGCTGGTTACCGAAGGCGGTAACATGCTCGTGCCCGGTAATCCTCATTTCGAACGCGTGCGCGAGCCCGGCAGCGAGTTCGATCTCAACCTGCCGCCGCGCACCGCACTCGCGTGTATGTCCGAAACGATGGTGCTTGCACTCGAAGACCGGCTCGAACCGTTCTCGCTCGGGCGCGGAATCGATCTGAGCAAAGTGATCGAGATCGAGCAGATGGCCGCGCGATGCGGCTTCGAACTTGCCGGCATGCGCGCGTTTGACGCGGCGATTACCTCGGAGAAGATTTCGGCAATTCGCGATGCTGCGGCGCTGCGGCGCCGGCAGGTTGTTGCGTGAGGCGGGTTGCCGGGCATGATGTCTATCGACGGGACGTCTGCTGCCTGAAATCGCCTCTCCGCCATCCTGGCTGCGAGACGATTCTCAGAGCCCCCGACGACAGACACCACGCCCGGCAACCCGCCTCACGCAACAACCTGCACGTTTTGGGGGGTGGGACGAACGGCGCAGGTGTTATTGGGTTCCGGGGAGCTCTGAAATTTTTGACCCAGCCATGGATGGCTGCTTCAAAACTTCGTTCTGTCAAAAATTCGGGCAGCGAGAAATTCGCACGATGCGAATTTCTCAGCGGTTCCGGGAATCCAATAACACCTGCGCCGTTCGTCCCATCCCCCAAAACGTGCGCGGCGCTGGTAATCGTGAGGTGAGATGAAAAAGGTTGTGTCGGTTTCGCTTGGGTCGTCGTCGAGGGATCATCGGGCGAGCGTTGAGCTGTTGGGTGAGGCGTTTGATATTTCGCGCGTGGGGACTGACGGGAAGCTGGATGAGGCGCTTCGCAGGATTGGTGAACTTGACGGAAAGGTTGATGCGATTGGGTTGGGCGGGATCGATGTGTATCTTTATGCGGGCAAACATCGGTTTGCGCTTCGCGACGGCGTGCGGTTGTTGGAGGCCGCTAAAGTTACGCCGGTAGTTGACGGCAGCGGGCTGAAGAATACGCTTGAACGCAAGGCGATCGACTTTCTGCAACAAGAGCTTGGACTCTCGCTGGCCGGCAAGCATGTGTTGATGGTTAGTGCGCTGGATCGATTCGGGATGGCGCAGGCGCTGGTTGAAGCCGGAGCGGATGTGCTGTTCGGCGACTTTATCTTTGCACTCGATTTGGATAAGCCGGTTCGTGGGCTGCACGAATTTGAAGAGATGGCTGAAAAGTATCTGCCGGATGCGTGCAAGCTGCCGTTTCAATTTTTCTATCCGACCGGCAAAAAGCAAGACCGGCCTCCGCAGCCCAAATATCCTCAATATTATCGCGAGGCGGACATCATCGCGGGCGATTTCCATTTCATGCGCCAGTTTATGCCGGATGACTTGAGCGGCAAGATTGTTCTCACCAACACCGTGACGGATACTGATGTCGAGGAGCTTCGCAAGCGAGGCGTCAAGCAGCTTATTACGACGACCCCGGACTTTCAGGGGCGCTCATTCGGCACGAATGTTATCGAGGCGGCACTGATTGCGATTCTTGGCAAACCATGGAGCGAGGTCACCTCGTCTGATTACGAGCGCTTGCTTGCTGAGCTGGACCTACGCCCTCGGGTAATCGACCTGCAGCGCTGAAGGTGAAGGGGGGCGCCGACCTGAAGCAACGGCGCTGGCGCTTACTGGGGGCGCTTTTCTTAGAATCTTGAGGGCGTTTCCTTGAACGAGAAAGAGATCGCGCTAACCCGAGAGGGTCTGGCCAAGCTCGAAGAAGAGCTTGACGATCTGAAAACGGTCCACCGCAAAGAGGTCAACGAGCGAATTCGTCAGGCGAAAGAGTTCGGCGACATCAGCGAAAACGCGGAATACGAAGACGCCAAACAGGAGCAGGCCTTTGTCGAAGGCCGGATCATGAAGGTTGAGGCGATGATCCGCAACGCCAGCATTATCGACGACGGCGAATACAACGACAGCGAAGTTCACCTCGGTTCAACCGTGAAGGTCAAGGACATCAAGGCCTCCGACGGACACGAGTTTACCATCGTCGGCTCGGCTGAATCGGACCCGCCTAATCGGCGCATCAGCAACGAATCGCCGCTCGGCCGCGCGCTGCTCGGCCGCAAGAAGGGCGATACCGTTGATGTTACAACGCCGCGCGGTATTGTGAAATACAAGATCGAACAGATCATGCGCACGACATCAAAGAAAGTTACTAAGAAGGCGAGCTAAGCGTGGAACCTGAGTCGCTAGGGAAGAGCGAACAAGCATTAATAGCGGCCAGACGTGAAAATCTGGCCGCTTTGCGTTCGCGCGGAAACGATCCGTTCGAACAAACGCGCTTTGAAGTCGGCACAAATGCGCAAGAACTGCTGGAGAAGTACGGTTTCTTAGTTCCCGAACAGCACGCGGAGGCCGAGGATTGGTCGCTAGCCGGGCGATTGATGAACAAGCGCAAGATGGGCAAGACCATCTTTGCGGATTTGCACGATCGCACCGGCCGAATCCAGCTCTATGTTCGCAAGGATGAGATCGGCGAAGATGCGTTCGCCGACTGGACGGCGCTCGATCGCGGCGACTTTATCGGCGTTCGCGGTTTTATGTTTCGTTCCAAGATGGGTGAACTAACGCTGCACGTTAGATCGTTTGCGGTCTTGGGAAAAGCGCTGGCGCCGCTGCCGGATAAGTGGCATGGGCTAACCGACGTTGAGAAGCGCTATCGTCAGCGCTACGTCGATTTAATCGTGAATCCGCAGGTGCGCGATACGTTTATCGCGCGCAGCAAGATCGTCTCGGAGCTGCGGCGATTTATCGACTCTTGGGGGTTTTATGAAGTCGAGACGCCGACGCTGCTTCATATCGCGGGGGGAGCCGCGGCACGCCCGTTTACTACCCACTGCAACGCGCTTGATAGACAGATGCAACTGCGGATTGCGACCGAACTCAACCTCAAACGATTGATAGTCGGCGGTATGGAGCGTGTCTATGAAATCGGCCGCATATTTCGCAACGAAGGCATCGATACGACGCACAATCCCGAGTTCACGATGTTGGAGCTCTATGCGGCATATTGGAATATGCACGATATGCTCGATTTCAACGAGGCTCTGATTGCGCACTTGGTTGCGTTCTTGAGCGGTGGTAATGATGCGCTGCCGCTAGGCGAGCGGGAGATTTCGTTCAAGCGCCCGTTCGCGCGTATCGGCTATCTGGAGGGCATAGAGCGGCATGGCGGATATACGCGAGAGCAATTGCTCGACCCGACCGGCGCCGCAAATATTTTGAGCGAATTGGGCTTGCCGAAATCGCCGACTCACGGCCATGCGCTCGACAAAATATTCGAACGGGTGCTTGAGCCGCATCTGGTTGAGCCGACGTTCGTGGTCGACTATCCGGCGCTGATATCGCCGCTGGCCAAGCGCAAAGCCGACGACCCCGATTTAGTCGATCGGTACGAACTGTTCTGCGCCAATATGGAATTGAGCAATGCCTTCACCGAACTCAACGATCCCGACGACCAGCAAGCCCGCTTCGAGGCGCAGGTACGCGAACGCGCGGGCGGTGATGACGAGATTCCCGAACCCGATTGGGACTTCGTGCACGCCCTCGAATATGGTATGCCGCCGACTGCCGGCATCGGCATCGGCGTCGACCGCTTGGTAATGCTCCTAACGAACAACCAATCCGTCCGCGACGTAATCCTCTTCCCGCTTCAGCGCCAAACATAGCTATAAAAAGTCCGCAACCAACTTTCGGTAGCCGGGTTTATGGGGCCGTAACGCTTTTCACCCGTCTAAGGAGACACTATGGATTTAACCAAAACCCCGCCGCGCAGCGTGCATGACAAATGGCAAGGTATCGTGCAGCTCGGCCGGACGATCGACAAAGCCAAGGCGACCGCGCACGGCAACATCGGCGAGTACCACTATGACTGCCCGATGGACAAAGCCATATTCGCATTCCTCGGCATGA
>JALYVT010000286.1 GCA_030853105.1 Vulcanimicrobiota bacterium | reverse complement strand
CGCGGCCAAGCTGCCAATGATCGGCAGTTTTTCGAGCGTCGACACCGAGCGAGTTATCGGTCTTCACCCCGATCTGGTGGTTGGAATCCCGGCCCAGGCGCGGTTGACTGCCGATTTGAGTCGCGCGGGAATTAAAGTGAAGCTCTACAGCGATGATTCGTTCGGCGATATCGATCGCGTGATCGGTCAACTTGGAAGCGCGACCGGTCACTCGGCGTCAGCGGCTGCACTAATCGAAAAGCTGAAGGCTCGCACTCGCGAGCTGGTTCGTACCGCGCACTTTCGTCGGCGTCCGCGCGTTCTGGTCGTCGTGAATGCTTCGCCGATCATCGTTGCGGGTAAGGGCTCGTATATGGGAACTTTGGTGGAGTTAGCGGGCGCGCGCAATGCGGTTCAAATCACGCAAGCGTATCCGCAGTATAGTGCGGAAGCGTTGATCCAGTTGCAGCCGGATGCGATCGTAACCGACCCCACCACCGGCCTTTCCGGCCTGCTCGATCGGCAACCGTGGCATTCGCTGCGAGCGGTGCGCGAACACCATATTTATACCGTCGATCCGCAGGCGATTCTCGAACGCCCCGGACCGCGCTACAACGAGGGATTATCCTGGCTCATCGAACATTTGCGACCGCTGGCGCAATAAATCCCGGCGCGCTCGTCATCGCGGTCGATACGAACGATGCGCAACGACCGCTTGAACCCGAACTGCTCGAGTTTGAAGCGTTGATCGCAGCCGCGGGAGCGCGTGTTCTCGAGAGGATCGTGCAACGCCGCCCGCACGTTGATCCCGCGACGTTGGTCGGCACCGGAAAAGCGCGGGAGATCGCCGAACGCGCTGAAGAGCTCGGTGCAGATCTATTGTTTGTGCTGAACGATCTGCGGCCCCGGCAGCGCCGCAACTTGGAGAAGATCGTGCCGCTGCCTATTGTCGATCGCACGATGCTGATTCTCGATGTCTTCGCGCGACACGCACGCAGCCGCGAAGGAAAGCTGCAGGTCGAACTTGCGCAGTTGCGCTATCGCCAGAGTAATTTGATCGGTATCGGCGCCGATCTCTCGCGGCTTGGCGGCGGCATCGGAACTCGCGGACCGGGTGAAAGTAAACTCGAAGTCGATCGCCGCAAAATCGCGCAGCGCGTAAGCTTGCTCAGCGAGCAGCTTGAAGACGTGCGCCGATCTCGAGCGACCCGACGCGGTGCGCCCCGGCGCGAGAAACTTGTCGCGCTGGTCGGCTACACGAATGTCGGCAAGTCGTCGCTGCTCAATCGACTCGCGCACTCGGATGCGCTAGTTGCCGACCAACCGTTCGCGACGCTCGACCCTACGCTCCGGCGCGTCTACTTAGGCGATGATCTGAAGGTGCGGATGGCCGACACCGTCGGCTTTATCACTGCGCTGCCGCAGGATCTGATCAATGCATTTCGGGCGACGCTGGAAGAGTTGGAGGAGGCCGATCTCTTGCTGCATGTGGTCGATGCGAGCAATCCCGACTACCCGCGCCAGATGTCAAGCGTGAACGAGATTCTCTCCGAGCTTAAACTCGACGGCAAGCCGCGAATGGTCGTGTTCAATAAATGCGATGTCGTCGTCGGCGAACCGCCGCGTGAGCCCGGAGTCGTCGACATCAGCGCCAAGAGCGGCGCCGGCATCGACGACCTCAAGCGCGAACTGCGCGAGCGATTGAAATGAGTAAGGTTCTACTGCTCGCCGTGCTCATTATGCTGACTGGCTGCGGCCACGTGGACGATCCATTTGTCGGCGCGGTAAAAAGCTTGGAGCCGTCGGTCGTGCTCTTAACGATGAAAGCGCCAAGCGACGACCCGAAAGATCGCGGCGCACAGGTCGATGTGTATGCCAGCGGTTTCGTGGTTGCAAGCGGGGCGTGGGGCAGCGATATCCTTACGGTTCAGCACGCTATCGACGGTGCGAGCGGACTGCATGTAACGATTTTCAACGATACTAAGCACAAGACGAGCGCCAAGATCATCGCACAGAACAAAGACTTGGACATCGCGCTGCTGCGCACGCCGCGCGCCAACTTGCCGATTGCGCAACTCGGCGATTCCTCGATGCTACAACCGGGGCAGCAGAT
>JALYVT010000095.1 GCA_030853105.1 Vulcanimicrobiota bacterium | reverse complement strand
GCTTTGGACGCGGCATAGTTGGCCTGCCCGATATTGCCGGTCTCGCCGATGACCGAACTAATATTCACGATTCTGCCGGAGCCGCGCTCGATCATGTGCTCGATCACGGCTTTAATCATATGAAACGAACCGGACAGGTTGACGCCGATTACCGCGTGCCAATCGTCGTTTGACATCCGGCGGACGGTTTTATCGACGGTGATGCCTGCGTTGTTGATGAGAAAATCGATCCGGCCGAATCGCTCGAGAACCTCTTTGACGACGCGCTCGCAATCCGTCGCATCGTCGACTCGGCCTTGATGAACCGAGATATCGCCGCCGCCATCTTTCAGTTTAGCTTGCAGCGCTTCGGCCCCGTCGCGCCCCTTGCTGTATCCGGCCGCGACGCGCGCACCGCTGCCGGCGAGCATCGTCGTAATCGCGGCGCCTATTCCGCGCGTACCGCCGGTTACCAGAGCCACTTTACCGTCGAACACAGTCACCTCCGTTAGAGTCGGCCTCGTTTCCGCCGAGTTTGGCGTTAATCGGCAGAGTCTTGCATTGGCGGCAGCGGTTCGGGCGGTGCGCCCGCATCTTCGGCTATCCGCAGTTGCCACCAAGCGGTGTCAATCCATGCGCCGCGCTTGTAGCCGACGCGCCGATACGTTCCGATTTGCGTAAACCCGACCGAACGATGCAGCGCAACGCTCGCATCATTTGGAAGCGCAATTCCCGCGAACACGTTCTGAAAACGCTGTCGCCTCAACCGCTCGAAGAGGTTCAGGTACAGCGCCTTCCCGATCCCGCGACCGCGTCCGGTTTCCGCAACATACACCGACGAGTCCACCGACCAGCGATACCCCGGGCGCGCCCGATGTTCGCAGGCGTACGCATATCCGAGCACGAGATCACCATCAACCGCAACAAGCCACGGATACGTCGCGCAATAGGAGCGAATTCGCTCGCGCATCTCATTCACGGTCGGTGGAATCTCTTCGAACGACGTGTGCGTGTCCAGTACGATCGGCGCATAGATCGCGGTAACCTGTTCAGCATCGCCGTACCCAGCGGGTCGAATGGTCATGTTCACCGATTCGATGCATCGGCGCCAAACGCTTACCTAAACAACGCGCGTTTTACCGGCGGGTCGTTTCAGGCAGTTCGATAATTAGCATCCGGTGCGTAAGGTTTCGGACTTCAACAAGCTGTGGGTCGGGCAATCGGTCAGCCTGCTTGGCAGCGCGCTGACGACCTTTGCGCTGCCGTCGCTTGCGGTTTTGGTTTTGCACGCAACCGCCGTACAACTCGGCATCCTGACTGCCCTGCAAACGCTGCCGTTTCCGATACTCGGAATGTTCGTCGGGGTTTTGGCAGATCGGCTCTCGCGGCGAAAGATTATGATCGTCGCCGACTTGGTGCGCTTTGCGCTGCTGGCGACGATTCCGCTGAGCGCATGGCTTGGCGTGTTGCAGATGCCGCAACTGTACGCGGTCTCTCTGCTGAGCGGCATCGCATCGGCCTTCTTCGGAATCACCTATCAGTCGTATCTGCCGGCCGTGGTACCGACGGAACGCCTTACCGACGCCAACATGAAACTTGAGTTCTCCAACTCCGGTTCGAACATGGCGGGCAATGCGCTCGGCGGCCTGTTGATACAAACGATCGGCGCGCCCGCCGCAATCGCGGTCGATGCGTTCTCCTATGTGATTTCGGTTCTCACACTTGCGCAAATTCGTACCCCGGAACTGCCGCACGACGGGCCGCGTCTAACATTACAGCAAGGCATCGCAGAGATGCGGGAAGGACTCAAGATCGTCTTTCACTCTTCCGATCTGCGGTGGATACTGGGAGGGACCGCGACCACGAACTTCGGCGGTGCGATGATCGGCGCAGTTAACCTCATCTTCGCCTATCGGATTTTGCACCTTCAGCCGGGTCCGCTCGGTCTGGTCTACGGAATCGCCGAGATTGGTTTTATCGGGGCGCTGCTCTCAACGCGCGTGCGCATGATTTTTGGACTGCGAGCAACCCTCGCCGGATCTTTGTTTTTGGGCGCACTCGGCCTAGCGGCAATGCTCTTCGCTCAACTTGGCGCCCCGTATATCGTCCTCTTTGCCTCGTGCGCCGTGGTGGCGATTTCGATCCCGATCTATAACGTCAACCAGATCAGCTACCGCCAGGCGCTAGTCGATCTGAAGCTGCAGGGGCGTATGAACGCCACCATTCGAACGTTTGTTTGGGGAACGCTTCCGTTCGGGGCGCTTGTCGGCGGGTATTTGGGTGGGGCTCTCGGCGTCCAGGCAACCATTGCGATCGGTGCCGCAATCTGCGCTGGGGCGGCGCTTTGGCTGCTGCCCCTGCGAGAGCGGCCAAATGCGTTTGACAGCGGCGGCATGGTCTGATAATGTTCTCGGGTTATGTACGCGATCATCCAGACCGGCGGGAAACAGTATAAAGTCTCCGAGGGCGATGTCATCAAGACCGACCTGCTTGAGAGCGAGCTTGGCTCGGACGTCACCTTCGACACAATCGTTCTTGCCAGCAAGGGCGGCGATACCGACGCCGTGATCGGCGCACCCGCGATCAGCGGCGCGAGCGTTCTGGGAACCGTCGTGCACCAAGGCAAAGGCAAAAAGATCCTGGTCTTTCGCTATAAGCCCAAGAAGCGCGTCCGCAAGCTTATCGGCCACCGCCAGCGCTTCGCCGAGATCAAGATCACCAAGATCAGCCTTCCCTAGCCTCAAAGCTCGCAATGCTCGAGGTTACTTTTACTAGAGACAGCCGCAATCGGCTGTCTTCTATTTTTGCGAACGGCCACGCCGGCTGGGCCGATTCGGGCGAGGATATCGTCTGCGCGGCGGTTTCGGCGATCTTGCAAGCCGCGCGCCTCGGCCTCGAAGAGCACGCCAATATCCCCCTCGAGGTCGATCAGCGCGCGGGTGTCTTGCGCCTACAATGGGGCGAGCCCGCGCGCGAGCGTGAAGACGTCTGCGCAATCGTCGCTACCGCCGAACTCTCCGTTCGAGCGATAGCCGCGCAATATCCCGACCACGTTCGCTACATCGCCAAACCGGAGGCGTAACATTCGCCCCCGAAGTGGGTAAGCTAAACGTCCACAGGAGATCGCCTACTGACGATCTTAAATCACGGATCGGCCGAAGGGCGACCGTTAGGAGAAAGCAATGTCAGACACGTTTCGGCCGACCCCGGCCGACCACTACGGCTCGGGGAGCGACAACGGAAACGGTTACAAGGGTACGAGTGCCGAGAATGCGCGTTCGAGCTACGAACAGGCCGACGGCAGCGGCGATGTCGGCAAGACACTGCTCATCGGTGTTCTAGGCGGGCTCATTTCGGCGGCCGGATTCTTAGTGTATCAGCGCTTGCCGGAAGACCAGAAAGAACGCCTGCAAGGTCAGGTCAAAGGCATGGTCGCTCAGCGCATCAACGAGATTCGCAGCAACTTTAACATCTAAGGCATCTAAGGCTTCGGCCTACTCTTTAGCAGCGGGACTCGGCGGAGGCGGCACGATCGGTTGCGTCGGTGCTGCCTCCTGCAGATCGGCGGCGCGCTCCATCTCGCGAACAAACGATTGCGAGGTGTTTTGAACTTCGCGCATCACCTTGCCGGCCTTACGCATCATGCCCGGCAACTTCTCCGGCCCAAACAAGAGCAACGCGAGAACGCCCAAAATCGCCATATCGGGAACTGAAAACATCTCTTGGCGGCTCATTCGGCAGGGCCGTCCCCCGGCCCCGTACAACGTCCTGGGTCCGCCGTGAAGATTATTTACACGCGGGGCAATCGCACGGAAACGCTCGCTTCCCTCGCGACGCTACGGAAAATCCTCAATCGTTTTGTCGCCCACCGAGTCTTCTACGAAGTCTCAAGCCGCAACAAGCGCGGGCATGAGTTTTTCTCTGCTAAGAACATCTTCGTCGTCGGTTCGATCGAAGTTATCAATCGCGACTATCTTACGATCACAATCTTCGACGCGCAGAATCCGACGCATTCGATCGAGATACTGAACCCCGCAACGATGCGCATCTACGACGAGATGCCCGGCAAAGGCTTTGCCGTCTCATTTATTAGCGAAGGTGCGGATGTGGAATCACGCTGCTATCTGCGCGACGAGGGCGCAGACGGTGAGGGCACGTTGCAAAAAACTGCGCTCGAAAAAATCACCTTGCCGCAGTTGTTTGAATACCTTGAAGAGATTACCGCGGTTGAAAGCGGCTGCAAATCATAGGCGATAGACGGCTTCGGTTAACCGGCGGGGCTCGACCGAAATCGCGGTAAGCACGCCGGGTTGACGCACGGCTTCAGCGACAAAACCGAGCGCTAAATGCTTGGGTAGATAGTTACCCTCGGCACGCTGGACGCCGGCCAAGAAAATCTCGAACGACTCTCGATTAAGCCACAACCCGGGTGTGCCGTCCGGATTTTTGAAAGAGAGCGTATCGCGCGTTGCCTGCGGTTCGTCTTCAGACGGCGGCAGCGCTTCGAGCTTGGATTTGTTCACGATTGAACTGAGCGGAATTTTAAGATCAGGATCTTCCATGAGTGCGACCAAGAGCGCTCGCGGCGTGATCGAGCGCTCGCCGGACGAACGTGACTTTGTTGAAGCGTTGCGTATCACCGCCAGCAGTTCTTCTGAGACCCGCAGTTGTTCGTCGCTCACGCTAGTCTGCTTGGCTTTTTGAAGAAACGACCCTCCAACCGGCTCGCGCGCCGCAGCTCGCGAACCGATTCGACATGCCGACCGAGCGCCTTAAGCGCAACGCCCAAGTTGAGGTGGCCGATCGCGTAGAGGTCGTCGCAGCGAATGGCGGCCTCGTAGTGTGCAATCGCGTCTTCGGTCTGACCGTCTTCAAAGAGCAGGTTGCCGACGTTGACCAGAGTCGGCGCAAACTGGGGATCGAGTTCGAGGCAGGCTTGAAAATCTGCCAGCGCATCGGGCCGACGATCGAGATGCACCAGCGCGATCCCGCGCTTGTTGAGCAAGGCGACGCGACGCCCGATTTCAAGACCGGATTCATTCAACAGATCGCTCGCGAGCGCGTGCGCTTCGCCAAAGCGGCCGACTTCGATCATCCGCAGCAGCCGCTCGTACGGCGTGAGCAGCGACGGGCGAAAAAGAGCAATGAGTTTGCGCGAGTTGAACACAGAGCGGCTATGTTCACGATCGACGTCGTTACGCTTTTTCCGGAGATGTTTGCGCCCTTCGTCGGACTCTCAATCGTGGGACGCGCGGTCGAAGCCGACATCGTTCGCGTTCGCTATCATCATCTGCTGGATGCTCTTGAGGGCAACGAGCGCGCCGACGATACCCCGTACGGCGGCGGGGCGGGCATGGTCATTCGCATAGAACCGATTGCCCGGCTGCTCGATCAGCTTATTGCGGAAGGTTCGCCCACCGAGCGCCGTGTTTTGGCGGTACCCAGTCCGTCCGGGGCGCGGTTTGACCAGGCATGCGCCCGCCGATTTTCTCAGCTCGACCGGCTGATCTTGATATGCGGCCACTATGAGGGCATCGACGAGCGGCTCGGCGGCCTCTATCCGATCGAGGAACTCTCGCTTGGCGATTTCGTCCTGAGCGGCGGCGAGATACCGGCGCTGGCGATTATGGACGCAACCATCCGCCAGCTTGAAGGCACCCTCCATCCGGAGTCGGTCGCGCAAGAATCGTTCACCGACGGACGGCTCGATTATCCAAGCTTTACGAGACCGGCGGTCTTTCGCGGAATCGAGGTCCCAGAGGTCCTGCTCTCGGGCGATCACACCAAAATTGCCGCTTGGCGGCGCGAAGAATCCCGTAGGCGCACCCGCGAGCGCCGCCCGGACCTGGACTGAGGACATAGTCGCTTGTGTGATGGGCGGCACCGTGGTATTATCCGAGGGTTGTCGCCGGGTCTCCGCGCGACGAACTTCGCGCGCTAGAAGAGAGAGTCATGAACGTCATCGATGTGCTCGGCAAAGAGCAGCTTAAAGAAAATCTGCCGGAGTTTCGCTCGGGCGACACCGTGAAGGTGTACTCGAAGATCGTCGAAGGCGGCAAAGAGCGCATTCAGATGTTCGAAGGCACCGTGACCGTACGCAAGGGCGGCGGCGCGCACGAAAGCATTACCGTTCGCCGGGTAGCTCATGGCGTCGGCATCGAGAAATCGTTTTTGCTGCACAGCCCGCGCGTCGATCGGATCGAAGTCAGCCGCCGCGGCATCGTTCGCCGCAGCCGCCTGTACTATCTAGCCGACAAGATCGGCAAAGACGCCCGCATCAAAGAGAAAAAAGTCGTAAAAGCCGCCCGCTAGTTGCCGGCTAACTTTGCGCTCTCCCCGTTGCAGCTGCTGCTGCTGATCTGCGTCTTTGGGGTGGCGCGAATCGCGCTGAGTTTTCGGCACGTTCCCGCAACCGCCACTCGCAGCTCCGTCGTCACCGTCGCCCGTGAATATCTTGACGCGTTCATCGTGGCCGGACTAGTTGCGCTGTTCTTGATCACGTTCGTCGTTCGCACGTTTTACATACCATCGGGATCGATGGAGCCGACGCTGCAGATTCATGACGTGCTGCTCGTTAACGAATTCGAATACCGGTTTGCCAAACCCGGCCGCGGCGATATCGTCGTGTTCAAGCCGCCGATCCCCTCGTCGGATGACTTCATCAAACGTGTCATCGCGATTCCGGGCGATCAACTCGCCATCCGTAACGGCATCGTTTTCATCAACGGAAGTCCGACAGTCGAGCCGTATATTGCGCAAAAACCCGACTACGACTTGGTCGTAAAGAACTACGGCGTCTACGTCGACGGGGTTGCCCTGGATCCGCAATCGGCCGACATACCGCCGCGCTCGATGTGGCAGAGTCCGGATCGGCTACCGACCGGATTTTATTTTATGATGGGCGACAACCGCAACGACTCTGAAGATTCGCACATCTGGGGCTTTGCCCAGCTTAGCGGCAAGTACGTCGCCGGTCCGCTCGCGCAAACCAGCGCGCGTGCTGAGTTCACCGGTCGGGCGTTCTTTCTTTTCTGGCCGCTGAATCGGTTGCGGATACTGCATTAAGTGACGCCGCTCGAACTATTTATCCTCGTGCTGATCTTCGCTGCTGCGCGCGTGATCTTAAGCCTGAAGCGGGTCAAGGTAAACTCCGGCGGACGGTCAACGAAGATCGCGCGTGAATACATCGATCCGTTTGTCTTCGCCGGGCTTGCCGCATTGGTGCTCATTACCTTCGTTGCGCGGACATTTTACATTCCTTCCGGATCGATGGAACCCACTCTGCAGATTCACGACGTACTGCTGGTCAACGAGTTTGAGTACCGCTTTCATGCTCCGCACCGCGGCGATATCGCGGTCTTTCCGCCGGCGATTCCCACCACTGATGATTTTATTAAACGCGTTATCGGAACACCCGGCGATACACTGCGCATCTCCCACGGCATCGTCTTCATTAACGGGCAAGCCTTGCGCGAGCCTTACATTGCGCAGAAGCCGGACTACGAGTTAGCGGTTCGCAATTACGAAATCTACGTTGATGGTACGCCGATCGATCCGACGAGGGGCAATATCCCTCCGCGCTCAGCCTGGAGCGCGCCCGACCGAATTCCCAAAGGTTGCTTCTTCATGATGGGCGACAATCGAAATGACTCCGAGGATTCGCATATCTGGGGCTTCGCTCAAAGTCGCGGAACGTTTGCGACCGGTCCGCGCGCGGGTACGGCGGCCCACTTCACCGGCCACGCTGCTCTGATCTTCTGGCCGCTGAATCGAATGCGGCTCCTCTAAGAAACCGGGGCGCCCAACGGCCCGGATTTCCGAAACCAACGTCGAAGAGAGGCTCCCGTGAGTTTGCATCTGCACTGGCGCTCGGTGGTTAGCGTAACTCTGCAAATTGCCGTTCTCGGGACCTTGGCAGCAGCTTTTTTTATGCGGACGCCTCAAGTTTCGGGGCTCTCGATGTCGCCGCATATCGCATCGGGAGAGTATGTCCTCATCAACACCGTCGCCTATCACTTGGGGCGCCCGCAGCACGGCGAGATCGTCGCCTTTCGGCACGATAGCTCAACACCCCAGGTCTATCTCAAGCGCATCATTGGATTACCCGGGGATCGCGTGCAGATCGACCACGGTAACGTCCTTCTCAACGGCAAGCCGCTCAACGAGCCGTACGTCCGGTTCCGCGACACCCGCAGCTTCGGCGCGGTGACCGTGCCGAGCGATTCTCTCTATGTGCTTGGCGATAACCGCGCAAATAGCGACGACTCCCGCTTTTGGGGCTTCGTTCCCAGCGGTCAGCTTATCGGTCAGGCGTTGGCAGGAATCTGGCC
>JALYVT010000285.1 GCA_030853105.1 Vulcanimicrobiota bacterium | reverse complement strand
CGGTATGAATCGCCGGCAAACCAATCCTATCCTTAAGTCTTCAACCACAGTCGTAGCGGGGCGGGTGGCCTGAAATGGTGGCGACAATTAACGCTGCGCCGCTGTGGCTCATTATCCTCATTAAATCGGTGATTCTGTTTGCAATCGTTATTACAACGTTCGCGTACGTGATGCTCGCTGAACGCAAGGTCATTGGCTGGATGCAACTGCGACCCGGACCGAATCGGGTCGGCCCCTGGGGATTGCTGCAGCCGGCGGCCGATGCGGTCAAGATGATGTTTAAAGAAGACTTAACGCCGAACACGGCCGATCCGCTGATCTACAAGCTTGCGCCGTTCATCTCGCTGCTCTGCGCGTTTGCAACGTTTTCGGTGATCCCGTTCGCGGAGCCCAGGCCCGGCGATCTGTGGTCGATCGGAAACGTCAACGCCGGAATCCTGATTATTTTTGCGATTACCTCGATCGGAGTGTACGGTATCGCGCTCGGCGGCTGGGCGTCGGGCTCGAAGTTTCCGCTGCTCGGCAGCGTCCGCTCGACCGCGCAGCTGGTCAGTTACGAATTGGCGCTCACGATGTCGGTGGTCGGCGTCTTAATTTTGGCCGGCACCACCTCGCTCTCGGGGATCGTGCATGCGCAGTTCCGCCTGTGGTTCATCGTGCCGCAACTCGTGGGATTCGTTATCTACCTTATTACCGCCATCGCTGAAACGAATCGCGCCCCATTTGATTTAGTCGAAGCCGACGCAGAGCTGGTCGCCGGTTTTCACACCGAATACTCCGGCCTGCGGTTCGGATTGTTCTTTATCGCCGAGTATCTGAACATGCTCACGGTTTCGTGCATCGCCACCTTGCTATTTTTGGGCGGCTGGGAGCCGATGTTCGGCTTGGCTATCATTCCGGGACTCGTGTGGTTTATTCTGAAGACCGCGTTCTTTCTGTTCTTTTACATCTGGCTGCGGGCGACGTTGCCGCGCTTTCGCTACGATCGTCTGATGGCGCTCGGCTGGAAAGTGCTTTTGCCGGTTGCAACGCTAAATCTGGTCGTGACCGCGATCGTCGTCGCCTTCACGGCAAAGGGTTGATCTGTTGACACGCATGCACAAACACCTGTTTAATGTCGGGGCGATCTTGAAGGGTCTCTCGCTGACCTTTAAGTTCATGTTCGACAAGCGGCCGACGATCGAATATCCGACGGTAAAGAAGCAGCACGCGCCGCGCTTTCATGGTCTGCACGAACTCCGGCGCTATGCCGACGGAAAAGAGCGCTGCATCGGCTGCGAACTCTGCTCAAGCGCCTGTCCCGCCAACGCCATTACGGTCATCGGCGCGGAGAACGCGCCCGACGATCGCCGGTCGCCCGGCGAGCGTTACGCCGCACGCTACGAGATCGACGAACTTCGCTGCATTTTCTGCGGAATGTGCGAGGAGGCGTGCCCGACCGATGCAATCGTGCTTACGCCGCGTTTTGAGATGTCCGACTATCGCCGCGGCTCGTTCATCTACTCCAAAGATCGGCTGCTCGTGCCGCCCGAAGCCGGTGTCGGGTCTGCCCCAGATGAACGGCCAAACGGAATCCCATCGGACCTTGGGCGCGTGGCCGACATCAAATCGACCACCGATATCGCGACCGGGTATAGCGCAACCAATCGCGGCGAGATATTGAAGACGGAGCGCCGAGGGCTCGCCGGATGATCGTGTTTTGGATACTCGCTTTTGTACTGATCGCAAGCGCCGTCTGGGTTGTTAGCGCAAAGAAACCGGTCTATAGTGTCGTCGGTCTGCTGCTGCATTTCGCCGCACTCTCAGTTCTGTATCTCTCGCTATCAGCGGAGTTTTTGGCGATCGTTCAAGTCGTTATCTACGGCGGCGCGATCCTCGTACTCTTCGTCTTCGTCATCGCGTTGCTGAGCAGCGGCGTAGCTGCGTTCAGCGTCGGACCGAACCGCTTGCCGAAGCTGGCGATCCCAGCCGGCTTGCTCGCGCTCATCGGGCTCGGGTTTCTAACCTACGGCATCGCGCGCGTTCCGCACATCATCGCGCCGAATGCAAGCGTAAGCGGCTCGGTGCTGGGTGTCGCGGGTCAGGCCAACGTCTTCGGC
>JALYVT010000094.1 GCA_030853105.1 Vulcanimicrobiota bacterium | reverse complement strand
CGCCCCTGCGGTCTACGCGCTCTTGCCGGTTGTCGAAATGGTCGGCGGTATTTGGTATGCCGCGGGCGGCACTGCAGCGATCGTTGACGCGCTGGTTGCGTCCTGCATCGCCGCGGGCGTACGCATGCATTTTTCCTCGCGCATCGAGCGCGTCGTCGTTTTCGACCGGCGCGCGCGCGGTATCGTCGTCCGGGGGAAAACAAAACCGACGGACGGAGTCATCATCGCATCCGATCGCGAGCCTGCATTGACGTCGTTGCTCCACGAGCGCCCTAAAAAATCGCGGTTACGCTACGGCCATAGCGCACTCGTGACGTACCTCGGGATTGAAGGCGCCGTCGATCTGCCGCATCATACCGTTATGCTGCCGAACGACCCCTGGCGCTCGTATGCCGAATTAGAACGGGGCATCGTTCCCGAATCGCCGGCGTTCTACGTCTGCAACCCCGTTGTGACTGACGCAGGGTGCGCGCCGCGTGGTTTTTCTTCGATATCCATGTTGGTGCCGGTTCCCAACCGTGCGGCCGCGGAGCATCTGGACGAACGAGCGGTGTTTGGCCGCGCCCTCACTGTTCTCGAAGGGCACGTCGGAAAAATCTCCGATCGCATTGCGTACAGTCGCACGATCGGTCCGGCAGCGTTCGAAAACGATTTCGGCCTAGCGCGAGGAGCGGCGTTCGGTCCAGACCATGCGCTCTCGCAGATGGGACCGCTGCGTCCGTCGATCGCGTATCGAGGCGCGCGAAACGTTGCCTTTGCGGGAAGCGGCACGCGGCCGGGATCGGGCGTACCGCTCGTTCTCATCTCCGGTCGTTTAGCGGCGCAGCATATCGTGAAATCGTTTTCGTGAACGGAGAGCCGCATTGGCTGACGGCGCACCGCATACGCGGTTTCCCTTCGGCTTTCGAACGCTACGTGCGCTGGCTCGTTCGGCGATCGTTTGCGACCGTGTGGATACACCGCGACGCGGAACGCTTACCGCCGAGCGGATACGTTGCCGCCGCAAACCACAGCTCGTGGTGGGACGGATTCATCCCGTTCTTGCTTCACCGTCAACAGAGGCCCGACGCGCCGTTCGCGATCATGATGCACGACGCGGAATTACGGCGCTTTCCGATCTTCCGTTGGGCCGGAGCCTTTTCGGTCGATTCACGATCGCCCCGCACGGGCCGTGCGTCGATTTATTATGCCGGAGATGAAGCGCGCAATGGCGCCGGAGTTTGGATCTTTCCGCAGGGCCGGTTCCAACGCAACGCGCGCGCCGAAGACTTCAGCAGCGGCTTCGTTCACGCGGCTCGACGAGCGGGCGTTCCCATTGCCCCCGTAGCGATGCAGTTTTTAATGACGGAGAAACAGCGGCCGGAAGCCTTTGTCGATATCGCTCCGACGGTGGATGCTAGCTTGCGCGACGCTCGCGTTCGAACCGCCGCCGCAATTGACGAGCGGCTGCAACGTATCGCTGCGATCGTTGAATCGGGCACGGTAGCTTCGCATTTCTTCCCATTGTTTGCCGGGGTGGCAGGCGTCGATAACGGCGTTGCAACGCTCTTGAAACCGCTGCGCCGATGGCTGTAGGCGCGGCACTCGCATGGTTCTGCTCCGCGATCGCGGTTGCGGGACTCATTATGGAAATCGTCAATCTCTTCGAGTTTCGTTTTCTTACGCCCCGTGCGGGTGAAGGCGATGTCGTCGCCTGCGTTGCGATGCGCAACGAAGCGCGAAACGCCGCTGCGTGCATCGCCTCACTCTTAAGGCAAGCGGAAGTTCGAGCCGTCGTAATCTGCGACGATGGATCGACCGACGAAACTCCCGGCGTCCTCGCCGCAATCGCGCGCGCGGATCCGCGCGTAAGAATCGTCTCCCCTTCCGCTATGGCCGGCGCGACGGAGATCAGCCCCAAGGCGCGTGCTTGCGCCGCGGCGGCAGCTGCTGCGGAGCCGATAGCAGCGGCGTTTTTCTTCTTTACCGATGCCGACGTACGACTGCACGGGGGCGCAGTCGGCTCGATGCTCGCGCTCGCAGCCGAGCGCCGCGTCGAAGCGGTAAGCGCATGGCCACGGGTGAGAAGCCGATCGCTATGGGATCGCCTTTTCGCGCCGGTGTTGATGGTCTTTTTGCTGCAGGCGTTGCCGCTTCGCGCGGTGCGTGGACCCGATGCGCGTTTCGCAGCCGGCAACGGTCAGCTCTTTCTTATCGAGCGCAACGCGTACGTGCGAAGCGGAGGGCATGCCGCGGTTCGAGGCTACGTCGAGGACGTTGCGCTCGCACATCTGCTGCGCGCGTCGGGATCACACATCTCCCTTGCGAATGCAGCCGGCGTTGCAACGGTGGACGGCTACGGCAGCTTAGGCAAAAATGTCCGCGGGTACGGAAGATCGCTCTATTTCGGATGCGGAACGGCAGGATCGCTGGCTTTTGCGGCTTGGCAGATCGTGGGTTTCGTTTTGCCGTGGCTGCTGTTGCCGCGTGCATTCCACGCTGCTGTTTCCGGCGTTATTGCGTCGGTAATTGCGCGAACGCTCGTTACGCGGCGCATGCGCGGCGCTCCGTCATTGCAGCTCTTGGAATCTCCCTTCGGCGGCCTACTGTCGGCCCTGTGCGCCGTGTCCGCGTGCCTGATGGGATGCCGCGGCACTTTTACATGGCGGGGACGATCGATGCGGCAGCCTCGTTAGGGGAAATTTTTAGACTACCGTTCCAGTGTACCGGCGGAATCGCCGTCCCGATGATGGTACCGAGCAAGAAAATCCAAATGCCGGACCGGAGCGAGTAAGAAATTGCAGATCAATAAATGGACTCGGAGATCGATTTTACGGTTAAGAGGCGAGGGCGTTTTTGCGGGGGCTTCAGCGCTGTGCTCTATGAAGCGACGCCGGGTGAAGATGAAACGATATGCACGAACCACAGCATCAGCATGCACGTGGGTACGCCTGCGCTCGTCTCATCCACGTGCGACGGCGCACGGGAGCGGCGCATGCAGCGTGCCGGCGACCTCAAGATCATACCGGCTGGGTATTCTCGATTGTGGGCGATCGACCGACCAACGCAGAAGCTCACGGTCTCGATCAGCGCATCGCTGCTCGAACGGGCTGCGGATGCAATGCATGTGAGTCGTCATTTCTCGATTGCTCCGCAACTGCACTTTCGGGATCCGCGCGTCGAGCATATCTGCTGGGCGATCAACAGTGAATTGGAGGCGGATGAACCGCAGGGCAGGCTCTTTGCCGATTCGTTGGGAGTGGCGCTCGCAGCTCATCTCATCGCGCACTACGCATGCGGTAGGGTACACAAACTGGACGGACGTCTCTCGAAGCGCCGCCTTGGGGACGTGATGGACTATATCGCAGAGCATCTCGCCACGAACCTTACGCTTGAAGAGCTCTCGCGGGTAATCAACGTCAGCCCGTCGCACTTCGGCATGTTATTTAAGAACGCTTTAGGCATCCCGGTTCACCAATATGTCATACACGCCCGCGTTGAGGCCGCCGTTCGGCTCTTGAGTACCACGCCGGACTCCTTGAGCGACGTCGCGCTGCAGTGCGGATTCGCGAATCAAAGCCATATGACGAAATGCATGCAGCGTGCCCTTAACGTGACGCCCGGTTCTTTACGCCGCCGCGAGTAATCGATGCGAAAGAAACCGCCGGATTGTAACAAGAATCGTGAGATTGTAAACGACCCTTCGAACGCCTCCTGGTACGCTTCGTGATGTTAAGGAGAGCTACATGTATTTCAAATCCATTGGGAGTATCGTTGCCGTCGCTTTCGCCGCAGGCTGCGCATCGAACACCGGCGCGCCGAGCGGCATCGTCCCCGGCGCGATGCAGTCGACCGCCCTCGCGCAAACCGTAGCGTCTGCATCAACGGCTCAACGCTACTACACCGTGACGAACCTCGGCACACTCGGCGGCAGTGCGAGCAGCGCTGCATCGATCAATGAAGTCGGTACCAGTGCCGGAACATCGAACTTAGGCGGCAACGTGGACGCTGAAGCTTTCGTGCGGCAATATGGGAAGACCACGCCGCTAGGCACGTTGGGCGGCGCGAACAGCGCGGTCGCCTGGCCCAATCACAATAGTCTCGGCATAGTGGCCGGTATCTCAGAGACCTCTGCGGTCAATCCACTGGGTGAAGATTGGAGTTGTCAGAGCTTCTTTATTCCGCCCGATACGAAACACGTGTGTCTCGGCGTCATGTGGAAGGGCTATGCAATGACGCCCCTACCGACATTCGGAGGAGTGAACGGTTACGCTGCCGGAACGAGTGACGCGCCGGAAATTGTCGGCTGGGCCGAGACCCCGGTTCACGATCGAACCTGCACTGCGGTGACAAAAATACCAAACAGCTACTATCAGGTGCTTCAATTCGAGCCGGCCGTCTGGGACACGCACGCCAACATTCACCGGCTACCGACACTTCCCGGCGATCCTGACGGCTCAGCGACCGCCGTGAATGCGGGCGGCGAGATCGTCGGCATCTCCGGTATCTGCGACCAAGCCGCGGGCCGCTTCTCCGCGGCACATGCAGTAGTATGGAAGCACGGTCGCGTTACGAACATCGGCAACTTCGGTGGGATTTCGTGGAACACGCCGGAATCAATCGACGATCACGGTGATATTGCGGGCTTCATGAATCTGCCCGGAGATACGAACGGCCAGTTTCAGCCTGTGGGTTTCGTGTTGATGAGAGGGGGCAAACTGACGAAAATTCTACCGCTCTCCGGCGACACCAACGCGTTAGCAAACGGCGTGAACGACCTCGGAGAAGTCGTGGGGCAATCGTTTAACAACACCACCTTTGCCTCGCACGCATTCATCTGGCGCAACGGGAAGTCCGTCAACCTTCAGTGCTTCCTTGCCCCTGGATCATCGTTGTCGTTAACCAGCGCAAACGATATCAACGATCGAGGCGACATCGTGGGGCAGGCAAACGACTTATCGGCCTCTGAAAGTCCCGCGTTCTTGCTGACGCCACCGCGCAATTGGCAGCCGCCGATGAACCGGAATTGTCTGGCAGCAGCGCCGATTTTAACAACGGAGACCAGAGCATCGTTCTTTCACCGCTTCGGCATCGTGTCGCCCGGGCGCTGACCGTTCGTTACCCGGTCCTCAGATATGCGGTGCTGCGGCAACGTAGCTCCGCATACCCCGAACGCATGAGGGCTAGCGATTTCCGAACCCAACAGCATCGAATCAGCCGCTTATCGTGCGATATACCGATGGAGCATAGGTCGTACTTTTTGAAAACCATCGTGAAAAGTAGGCCGGGTCTGCGAAGCCGATTTTGTCGGCAATCTCGGCGATACCGTCGTTCGTAGTGCTCAAAAGCTCTTTGGCTTTCTTAAGCCGCAATTGCAGAATATAGCCGTAAGGAGTCATTCCCGTTGCAGCGCGGAATTGGCGTACCGTAGAAAATGGGGAGAGTCCTAATTCAGCTGCGACGTTTGCAAGGCTGATACGCTCGAACGCATGAGTCTCCAGAAACCGTTTGGCTCGCTGCATGCGGGGTTTCGCCGGACGGAACTCCGAGCGTTTCGTCGAGGCGGCGGATGCGGCATCAAAGATCGAAAATATGAGACTGTCGAAAGAATCGTCGGTACCGGCGTTTGCTGCCCGCTGCGCCAGGCAAAGTGCATTGCGCGCCGGTATGAGTTGCTTCTTGAAAAGAGGAGGTTGATCGGGGTCGATCGCGCCTGCGCGCAACGCGACAATCAAATTTCGATCTTCTCCGTCACGGAAGTGCCGGCAGCCATACCGGTCGCCGATTACTCCGACCGTCAGCCGTGCAGAATCGACGTCTTCCTTTCCGGCTATTCCCGAAAATTCCCAATGGCCTGCCGTTGTAACGACGAGGCAATTGAACTCAAATTCCTTATCTTGCACGCAAGTGGACCCTTGTCTCGCATCGTGCTTGTATTTCAAAATTGAAGCGAATCGAGACGACCGGATCGGAACTTGGAACCCGCAGCCTATGTCCACCGGTCTAGCCGGGTCCTGGCGTTGCGGCTGGACAGCTTGGCTGCCCGCCAGTAGGTGAGCGTCCGGCATGATGATAGTAAAGCGGCGTTCCGATGCCTCTCGTGACCGAGTGCTAGATGCTTAAGCTTGCGTACCACGGCTCTCTTGAACATCGACTCGGCGTCGCATGGCGGTCCACCGCCTCGGCGCGAATCGTCAAGATAGTCCAAATGTCGCTTCTGTGTAGGGTGTGAAAACCATCGATCAACACTCATTCTGATGGAGTAGCTCCGCAATGGAACACGCCACCCCGGCTGACGGGCCGGCAAGCGAAATAGCCGCAATAATAGTCGGCCTCGACGCCAGCTTGCAGCGCGCAAGTCGCACGTATGACGGCGACACAATCCGCAGCTTGATCTCCCGCGACTTCACGCTTGTGACGAGTTCCGGACGGGAAATGAATGCTGCGGACTTTATCGCCGACGTTGAAGACTCATCCGTTACATGGCATGAAAATCTAACCGAGAATGCGACCGTCCGAGCTTACAATGACGACTGCGCCGTAATTACCGCCGATTTGCATTCCGTGTTCGACGTCAACGGAGTGCACCATGATGTGCGAATACGCTTTACGGACACCTGGGTCAAATCGGAGGGCTCTTGGCGATACGTTGCCGGGCATGCTTCGCGCTTGACGCCGGCTCCCAAGTCGTAATGCGCGCTCAGGCGCTCCTTTTTGTTACAATCGTCTTCCTTGTCGCTACGATTGCAACCGCCAAAGCCGGCTGCAATGCACCGGAGTTCCGGCAGTTTGATTTCTTTATCGGGAATTGGCTCGTAACAAACAAAGCGGGGAAGCGTTTTGCGTCGGATCGCGTGACGCGAGAGTTCGACGGTTGCGGGATTTGGGAACGTTGGTACGGCGATAGCGGCAGCCGTGGGGCCGGGTACTCGGGCTACATTCCCGCCCGGAAGCTATGGGTTCAAACGTTCGTCGATAACGATGGCGACGTCTTAGTGTTTCAGGGCGAGCGCAAGGGGCGCTCGCTCGTAATTCGTGGAATGAGTTATCCGAAGCAAGGCATTGTCGAACAAAACGTAGTTGTCTTCCGACCAATTTCTAAGGACGAATTCGAAGAGTATTGGACTGTCGCTCAATCCGGAGAGTCACCACGAGTCGCCTTTGACGGTTTCTTCCACCGCGTAAAATGACGATTTGGGATTCGAACCGGGGCGGAGACGAATCTTAGGATAAGCCGCTTCACGAAGGGTAGATAATGCATTGCACTTTCGCTGGTTCGTCTCGCACACGCTCCGCGATTGCGGGGAGTCGGTGGCCACTTCCCGTACAGTCGCCGGTTCCGCTATCTCGGTTGCCGCTTTAAGCGCGATGCGCCGGGTCGTCGCTCGATGGTGCCCGGTCTGAGCTGCGATGTGCCGTTCGCTCCATTTCAAGCCCAACAGCCCAACGATCGTTTTACGCTCTTCCATGCTCAGTCGATTCATACACGACGTATTGCAACGCCGTCCTGGCATGCTCGGGCTGGATTACCTTAAGGGGATGGTACATTCTCAACCGCAAAGTGGTCACCGACCAGCCTGAGCGGTGTGAATTATTTGTGAAGGTTAGCTACGTCGGCGCCTTGCCTTCCGACTTCGTGCGTCGATGCTATGCTCGTGGAGCCGCTAGCTCTTGACGTTTATTGCCGCCCAATCAAACGTTTGTGTGTTTTAGCCGGGTAGCCATGAGTTATGACGCGGCTGCGACAACAGTTCAATCTTTGAACGTCTCTATATACTATAGGGGGGTATAGTACCGGGCAGCCGAGAACCGGTGCGTTTCATGGCACACACGCAGCGCGATCGCGCGAAGCTTACCGCCCGGATCCGCCGGATCAAGGGGCAACTGGAGGCGGTCGAGCGCGCCCTGGATGCCGAGAACGAATGTGGCGAGGTTCTTCAGCTGATCGCGGCCGCGCGGGGCGCGATGAACGGCCTCATGGGTCAACTGCTCGAGGATCACCTGCGCATGCATGTACTCGACTCTGACGATCTCATCTCTGTCGTACGGACGTATCTGAAATGATTGCGGAAGAAAACACACACACCAGCAACGGCCACACTCTTTCACCCGGCCAGCATCACGAAAACGAACATCAGCACGATGATCATGCACACCCGATCAAACGCAACGATGTGCTTCGCGTATTCTTTGTCGCTCTCGCCGCTGCCGCGGTTTGGTTTCGCGTGTGGGAGCCGATTCCGCACATAAGCATTATCGGAATTGCGGCAGCGCTGATCGGCGGATGGCCAATTTTCGCTGAAGCGTTCGAGAATCTGCTCGAGCGCAAGATGACCATGGAACTCTCCATGACGATCGCTCTGCTCTCGGCGC
>JALYVT010000093.1 GCA_030853105.1 Vulcanimicrobiota bacterium | reverse complement strand
AAGTCGTTTCGTACCAGCGCAGAGAGCGATCTTATTCGAGAGGGGTTTGAACTCGCGAGTATTTCGGGTGATGCAGAACTTCGCGCTGGAACTATTCACCTAAGTTGCGGTATTAGCGCGGGTCTGCGCGGCACGAGAAAGCAGTACACCATCAATGGGCAGAGCGTGCGCTATGCAAAGTTTTTAGGATCGGTAAAAGTCGTTACGTTTATACCAGCCGATCTGCAACTCGTGTCGGGCGGTCCGAGCCTGCGGCGTGCAATGCTGAACGGCGCGCTTTCGCAAGATGACCACGGCTACTATCGCAACTTGGCACGTTATCAAAAAACGCTACAACAAAAATCTGCGATGCTGCGCGGCGCAGTCGGCAACGACCCGCAGCTGCTGGCGATCTACAACGACGCGCTGATTGAGGCGGGTTCGGCGTTAATTTTGTCGCGCGTCGGCTTTATAAGCGCGATTAACACAATCGCCTCGCGCGTGTACTCCGGCTGGGTTGGTAAGGAGTCGCTGGAGGTTTGCTATCGGCCCAATGTTGCGTTTGAGGCGCCGACCCTGGACGACGTAGAGCGGGCGTTCGCGCATCGACTGCAGGAGCGCGCGGCTGCCGAGGCACAGCGCGCAGCAAGCTTGGTTGGGCCGCATCGCGATGAGATGGAATTTCTTTTGAACGGTCACCCGCTTAGCGCTTTTGGCTCGCAAGGGCAGCAGCGCACGGCGGTACTTGCCCTCAAGGTCGCCGAATACACCGTCATGCACGAACGCTCGAATGAAGCGCCGCTCTTACTGCTGGACGACGTGCTCTCCGAACTCGACAGCGCGCGCGCGGAGGCGTTTTTGGCCGGCGTGTCCGGATACGAGCAGGCATTCATCACGGCAACCCATCTTCCGCACGCACTCAGCGGCGCGCGAGTTCACGAGGTGTGCGCCGCTGAACTCAGGTTGGTCGCATGAGCTTGCGGCCTCTGATTACGGCGATCGGCGCTTGGACGCCGGGGACCGAGGTAAGCGAAGACCCGCTGTTTGCCATTCTAGCCGCGTGGGCTGCGATTGTTGGGCCGGAGGTTGCGAGAAACTCGCGCCCCCACAGTATCTCACGCGGTGCGCTTGTGATTTTGACGCGCTCCAGCGCCTGGAGCCAGCAACTCTCCTTTCTTAGCGAGCAGATTCTAGGCGCCATCGCAAGCCGCCGGCCGGGCGCCGGAGTCGAACGGCTAGCATTTCGGGTCGGCCGGATACTTGAACGGCCGACCCGAGCGGTCCGACCCCAGTCCGGGCTGCGACCCACTGCGAGGGCCCGTCGCGGACCAAGTGCCAGTTTGGAAGAGGCGTTCGAGCGCTTTCGCAGGGACGTTCTCGCGATTGGGGATGCAAAACGCTCCGCGGGGTGGAAGAAGTGCCGGCAGTGCGAAGCGTGGTTTAGCCGCGTGCAAACAAGCGTCTGCGCACCGTGTGAAAGTGCGCTAGCGACACGGCGATCCCAGGCAGTCTCTCGGGCGATGTTTGAGGTCCCCTGGCTTGGTTATGCTGGAATCGCCGAGATCGTAGCCGGCCTTTCAAGGGACGAATATGAGGCGATTCGCAAGCGTACGCTTCAGCGCTGGTGGGAACTGCTCTTGCGCGCGCGGCGCGCCGGCAAACTCTCTGCGCGCAGAACCGAGCGGTTGTTCGCAAGCTCGTATGTCTTACTAAAAAGCGAACTCGCGCCTGATCAGATAACCTCGGCAACGGTGAGAAACTTGCTGGGAGACGAGCTTCACGACCTACTGTATGAAAGAGAAAAGTCATAAGCAACATGGACAAGTACACCGGAGAGCAGATCGAGGTCCTCAAGGGCCTCGAGGCTGTTCGAAAGCGCCCCGGCATGTACGTCGGCAACACCTCCGAGCGCGGATTGCATCAGCTCGTCTACGAGGCCGTCGATAACGCCGTCGATGAAGCGCTCGCGGGACATGCCTCAAACATCATGGTTATTCTCGGCAAAGACGGGTCTTGCTCGGTCGAAGATGACGGCCGCGGCATTCCGGTCGATGTGCATCCGGGCGAAAATATGCCCGCGGTTGAAGTCGTTATGACGATTCTGCACGCCGGCGGAAAGTTCGGTAAGGGCGGATACAAAGTTTCCGGCGGCCTACACGGCGTTGGAATCTCGGTCGTCAACGCGCTCTCCTCCAAAATGACGACGCGCGTAAAGCGCAACGGAAACCTTTACGAGATTCGGTTTGAACGAGGGCTGACGGCGCAGAAACTCAAAAAAATCGCCCCCGCCCAAGGCACCGGAACCTATCAGTGGTTTCTGCCGGATGACGAAGTCTTCGAAACGCTTGATTTCCATTGGGATATCCTCGCAAAGCGATTGCGCGAACTCGCGTTTCTCAATCGCGGGTTATCGATCATCTTGCGTGACGAGCGCGGCGAAGAGCTCAAAGAGCGCGGCTTCAAATTCGACGGCGGGATCGTTTCATTTGTCGAGTGGCTGAACGACAAGAAGGACCCGCTCCACCCGATCATCTCCACCAATAACGAACGCGACGGCGTTGCGATCGAAGTGGCGATGCAGTGGACCGACACCTACACCGAACTCATCTATGCCTACGCCAACAATATCAACACGATCGAAGGCGGAATGCATCTGTTGGGCTTCCGCACGGCGGTTGCAAATTCAATCAATACATACGGGAAAAAGCGCGGAATCCTCAAGGAAAACGAAGGCAATCTGTCTACCGACGATTGCATGGAAGGGCTCACCGCCGTTGTCTCGGTGAAACTTGAGAACCCGCAGTTTGAAGGCCAGACGAAGACCAAGCTCGGGAATGCGAAGGTTCGCAGCATCGTGTATGGGCTCGTAAACGAGCGGCTCGATTTCTTCTTTGAAGAGAACCCCAAGAGCGCGCGCGCAATAGTCGAGAAGGCAATGCAAGCGTCACGTGCTCGCGAGGCTGCGAAGAAAGCGCGCGATCTATCGCGCCGCAAGAACGCCCTAGAGGGCAGCGGCCTGCCAGGCAAATTGGTGGACTGCAAGAACCAGAACCCCGCCGAGAGCGAAATATTTCTGGTTGAGGGCGACTCGGCCGGCGGCACCGCCAAGGGCGGCCGCGACCCCAACAGTCAGGCGATTCTGCCGCTTCGCGGCAAGATTCTCAATGTTGAGAAGGCGCGGCTTGATAAGGTTCTCTCAAACGAAGAGATTCGCACGATGATCACGGCGCTCGGAACCGGATTCGGCGAAGAGTTCGATTCCGCAAAGTTGCGCTACCACAAGATAATCATCATGACCGATGCCGATGTCGATGGCTCGCATATCCGCACGCTGCTGCTGACGTTTTTTTACCGGCAGATGAAAGCGCTTGTTGAAGACGGCTATGTGTATATCGCGCAGCCCCCGCTCTACGGGCTGAAGAAGGGCAAAAAGCAGTGGTATGCGTTCAGCGAGAGCGAGATGAAGTCGATTGTCGGAGAGGGTGACGGCAAAGATTTTCAGGTTCAGCAGTACAAGGGTCTGGGCGAGATGGATGCCGAGCAACTCGCGGTGACGACTATGGAGGTCGGCAACCGCCGGCTCAAACAGATCACTGTCGAAGATGCGGTCGAAGCCGAAAACATCTTCACCGACTTGATGGGCGACAAGGTCGAGGCCCGCAAGCAATATATCTTCGAGTTCGCCAAATCGGTCAAAAATCTGGATTTGTGAGATGCGGAGGCGGAAGCGGCCGTTAGGGGTATAACGCCTTCGGGGGACTTTACCGCTGCCAAAACGATTCTGGGCGAGTGGACTCGCCGTACTCATCGTCCTAGCCGTTCTGGTTATCTGGAGACATCCGATCGCCCGCTTTGCGATTTCACAGATCGTGAGCCTCAGCACCGGTTATCACGTCCAGATCGGTGAGATGCGACTGCAAAGCGATCACGGCGCATTGATCGATACCCATGTCTCGCTCGGCAACGAACCGGTCCTGGACGCGCAGCGGATCGACCTCTATTATAATTTGCGCGCGCTGCTGCCGGGCAGTTCGCACCGATTCGGTCTGTTGGGCGTCACCATCGATCATCCTCAAATCACCATCGTCCATCACAAAGACGGCACCTACAACCTCAAACCGATAGCGCCGGGCTCGGGCGGCGGACCCGGACGTCCGACCGAGGTCCCGCTTAACTTCACGCTGCGGGTGCGCGATGGTTCCGCAAGCGTTATCGACACCTACCAATATGATAAAGATGCGCGGTTGCAGCGCCTGCATAACATCAACGTCGATCTTTCGGTGAACACCAGCGCGCGCACCCACTACACGGTTTCGGGCGCATTCATCGATGTGAAAGACGAGCCGTTTCACGGCCGCGGCACAATCGATGTCGTGCGTGGCTACGCATTGCATCACTTTGAGGCCGCAAGCATTCCGATCAAGGCCATCGGCAACTACATCATCAACTCACCGGCTGCCCGTATTTTAGCTGGAACCGCCAAGCACTTCGATGCGCGCATCTATGCGCTCGATCTTAAGCCGAACCAGCCGATTGCCTATCATGTCAACGCGATTGCGGATATCTCCGACGGGCAGCTGTTCATCAACGGCTTAGCGCAACCGATCGAGAGCATCGCCGGCCGCCTTCAGATATTTGACGGCGGCCTGGATGTACGACAACTTGAGGCGACCTTGGCCGGCACGCCGGTGAGAATCGCCGGCGCGATCTATAATTTTGGCGACCCGAAGTTTGAGCTGGGTGTTGTGGGTAGCGGTGATCTGCGGGCGCTGAAGAACATCGTCACGTTCGGCGTTCATCAACCGCTGCGCGGTCGCGCGAAACTCGTGGTCAAAGTCGAAGGCGCAATTGCGAAGCCGCTGATTTTGATCGGCATGGACTCGCTGCAGCTGTGGTATCACCAGATTCCGCTGGAACGGATAAGCGGACTGGCGGCGCTGTACAGTGGCGAGGCCGAGATCGTTCCGCTCCGGCTTACCTATCACGGAGCCGAGTTTGTGCTGCGCGGCCGACTGGCGCTCGGATCGCACATCGCCTCACACATCGCCGTTCACTACCAAAGTCCGGCGGCTTCGCTGCCGTATTTGGGAGCAGTGGTTCCCAACGACATCGTTGCGGGCGAGGCGTTGTTGGACGGTCGGGACGCTGCAGTCGGAGCGCAAGGGTACTTCGCGTCCACAAACGATCCGCAGAACCTGTATGCATTTTTCAATCTCGATCAAAATGGTGTCGGCAGCGTCGGGCCGCTTCGCATAGCGTCCGGCCCCGGCGAACTTATCGGCGGATACGCAATCGATCGGCCGCATAACACGAGCGCATTTTGGGTCTCCGCCTCGAACCTGCGTTTCGACCAGCATCTGGTACAATCGTTTCCCGGGGTTGCTCTTGCGAATATTCCGCCGGTGCATGCGAACATTGATGATCTGCAGATTGCAGGCGGCGGAAGCGGGAGTGATGTCGTCGCGGCCGGTCGCGCGGCGGTAGCGCAGGTGCAGGTCTCGGGAATCCAAATTGCTGCGGCGCAAGCGTCGTTTTCGGGCAACCTTCGCGATCTTGCGATCCACCGCGTCGTTGCCGATGGGCCGTGGGGGTCGATTGACGGCAGCGGCGACCTCTCACCCGGTCGAGCAATTGTACGCGGCACCTACGCCGGCACGTTTGATGACCTTCGTCCGTACACCGGCGATCTTGGTGCGCACGGCTCGATTCACGGTCCGGTGGCGGTCGCGTACGCTCAGAACCAGCTCGTCATACAGGCTCAGAATCTGCACCTTGGACAGGCGACGATCCGCGGCGTTCCAATCGCAAACATCTCCGGAACGATCGGCGTGCATAATGGTAGCCTGCGCGTCTATGCCGCCGATGCAAGTGTTGCGGGCGGCGCGCTATTGGCAGCCGGAGGAACCGGCAATGTCAACTTCTCCGCCACGAATGTGAGCGCCGAACAACTGCGAGGCCTCGGCCTTCCGTTACAGAGCGGCGTCGTCTCGGCGGTCGGAACCGTTGGTCTCGACATGAAGCAGCCGAGTTTCACCGGGGGCGTGGTGGTTCGGGACGGCCGCTCGAGCGGCTTCCCCGTGAGCGGAACCGCCAACGTTGCTTACGCGCACAATGCCGTAACGCTTGCGGATGGTGAAGTCGAAGTCGGCACAACGTACGCGGGCCTGTCGGGGCTTGTAGCGGCTGTCAATTCGGGTGCGCCGCAGTACGCGTTGAATGCCGACATCAGCGGCGGCAACATCTCGCAGGCCGCGAAGACCTTGCGCCTTCCGACCTACGGAACGATCGGCAGTTTTGATGCGAATGTGGCTGTCGGCGGGAGCGGAAAGTTGCCGACGATTCGCGGACCGGTGCGCGTTCCGGTCGGAAGCATTAACGGGCTCGGCTTCGCTGCGGGCGCTGCGTTCATTTCGGCGAGCCCATCCGGTGTGCAAGCGACGGGCGGTCACGTGCTCGTCGGCACGACGGCAACCGCGTTTTCGGCGGCTTCGCAATCGCATCGCATCGCCGTCTCCCTGCGCGCGCCGCAAGCCGACCTCAGTGACTTCAACGATTATTTTGATACAGGCGATACACTTTCGGGAAACGGTCGCGTAGCGCTCGCGGTCGTTCAGAGCAACGCGTTGATCACGACAAGCGGTGATGTAAACATTGCAAACTTCCGCTATCGGCGGCTGCCGATCGGCGATACGGTGGCGCGCTGGTCGAGTCGGCGCAACCTGGTAACCGGCTCGGTGCGAATCGGCGGAACGCAGGGGATTTTGCAGACGCAGGGCAGCATTGCACTTGCGCCGCGCAATCAGATCAGCGAAATCTTCGCTGGATCGACCTATCACGTGAGCAGCCGGTTGAGCAACTTGGATTTGAGCACGTGGCTGCCGGCCCTCGGATACCCGACAGTGCCGTTAACCGGACGGCTAAACGGCACCGCGCGCATCGACGGACGCTATCCGCGACTCGCGATACTTGGTAACGTTGCAATGAACGGCGGAACGATCGGTCCGGTTCCGATTACCCGTTTTACCGCGACCGCGAAATCGAGCGGCGGTGCGATCTCGCTGTCAAACTTTGCGTTCGAGTTGCCGGCATTGAGTGCAAACGGTGAAGGGAGATTCGGGCTGCGCCCAACCGATCCGCTTTCGCTAACTATTCACGCGCAGACTACCGATGTACCGCGGCTCGTCGCCGAACTCACCAAACGTAGCATCGATGTCCATGCAAAGGTCGAAACCACGCTGCAGGTCGGCGGCTCGTTTCACGCGCCGACGTTTACCGGTGCGTTCGATGCGAACGATGCAAACATTTACGGGTTAGCCATCCCGAGCATTTTAGGCGAGCTTGCATTGAATGGCCGTAACATCGATGTGCGCAATGTCGAAGTGAACTTCAAATCCGGCCGGTTGGCGCTCGCCGGCACGCTGCCGCTCCAACTGCAGCCATTTGCAATCGGTCCAAGCAGCGCCCCGATCTCGCTAGATATCGATCCCAATGCCGTTGATCTGGCAAGTTTTGGCGCGCTGCTCGGCCACAATACCAAGCTCGCCGGAATTCTCGATGGCAACGTCAACATAAGCGGCTCGGTGGGTTCGCCGCGAATTGCGGGCGAGCTGAACGTGAAGCGCGGTGAGTATCAAAGTGATTTTGAACGCGCTCCGATTACCAACACCGTCGCGCGGCTGGCATTCGCACAGACGAGTGCAACGCTGGAAACCCTGAGTGCAACGCTAGGCCGCGGATCGCTGCGAGGCGCAGGCACGATAGACTTTCCGACCAATCGTCCGACGACGTACAGCCTCCATGCGGTTACAAATAGTGCGGCGCTCAACTTTCCAGCTTTCGGAGAAGGCCTGCTTGACTCAAACCTACGGCTGGTTCGAAAAGCGACCGGGCTTGCGCTCTTGAGTGGGCGCGCGAAGATCGTCAATGCGATCATTCCATTTTCCGCGCTGTATCGCCCCAACACCGACGGTTCAACTGCGGCGGCGGCGAGTTTGCCGTTCAACCTCGCGTTTAACTTAGCGATCACTGCCGGACGCAACGTCCGTGTGCGCGGCGGAGGGATTGGTGCTGGCCTTGATATCGGCGGTGAAGGTCAAGCGCAACTCGCTGGAACGCTCGCCGCGCCAACCTTAAAAGGTCAGATTAACTCAACCGGCGGCACGCTCACCTACGTCGATCGCTCGTTCAAAGTGCAACAAGGCACCGTGAGTTTCGATCCGGTCAACGGCGTTATTCCGGATTTGCACGCCGTTGGCGTGACTCACGTGCAGAATCCGGATCCCGATCCGCAGCGCAATCCAACCGGCAGTGCGGATATCACCATCAAAGTCGATGGACCGATCACCGCGCCGACAATCAGCTTTGAATCGAACCCCCCGGGTTACAGTCGCTCCGAGAT
>JALYVT010000284.1 GCA_030853105.1 Vulcanimicrobiota bacterium | reverse complement strand
TGGCAAATATGGCAATCGAAGCCGGGGCCAAGAACGGCATCTTTCACGCCGACGCCAAAGCGATCGCGTTTGTGGAAGAGCGCACGAATCGCAAGTTCATCGTCGAAAAGGCCGACGCGGATGCACGCTACGAACGAGTGATCGAGATCAACGTGGATGCGCTCGAACCACAGGTCGCCTGCCCGCATCTGCCCGACAACGTTTTTCCGATCTCGCAGGTGACGCGCGAAGATATTCCGCTCGATCAGGTCTTCATCGGTTCGTGTACCAACGGCTACATCGACGATCTGCGCATCGTCGCGAAGATTTTGGACGGCAAGAAGATCGCATCGAACCTGCGTGTGATCGTCAACCCAGGTTCGCAGAAAGTTTGGATGCAGGCGGCCGAAGAAGGCGTACTCGGCAAGCTGGCCGCCGCCGGCTGCGCAGTGAATACGCCCGGCTGCGGCGCGTGCTTCGGCGGCCACATGGGGACGCTCGGCGATGGCGAGCGCTGCCTCTCAACCACCAATCGCAACTATGTCGGGCGCATGGGCTCACCAAAAGCCGAAGTCTATCTCGCATCGCCCGCGACTTGCGCTGCATCGGCGCTCGCAGGCAAGATCACCGATCCGCGCACAACGGCGCTCGTAGGAGTTTAGCATGGCGACAACCTTAAGCGGCGCAGCCCACAAATACGGCAAGAACGTCGATACCGATGTGATCATCCCCGGCAAATACTGCAGCATTGTCGATCCGGTCGAACTGGGAAAACACGCGCTCGAAGGCATCGATCCGCAATTTGCGAGCACGGTGCAACCTGGCGATCTGATCGTTGCCGAAACGAACTTCGGCTGCGGTTCAAGTCGTGAAGTTGCGCCGATTGCAATCAAGGGCGCCGGCGTTTCCGGCGTTATCGCCAAAAGTTTTGCGCGGATTTTTTATCGCAACGCACTCAATATCGGTTTGCCGATCTTTGAGAGCGCGCAAGCCGTTGACGACATTCAAAACGGGGATAAGCTTGAGATCGAACCCGCAACCGGCGTGATTCGCAACCTAACCCGAAGCAAAACCTATCAAGCGGCGGCGTTCCCGCCGTTTATGCAGGCCCTGATCGAGTCGGGCGGACTTCAGCCCTACGTCGAACGCCGCTTAGCCGAAATGGCTCTTTAGTAACCGGCGGCGGGATTGATCCCGTCGATAAACTTGAACTTCGGACGGTAGCCGGCAGTGAACGGCGTTTCGGTCGTACCGATGGCGACGACGCCAAGCATATCGGTGGTGCCGTCAACTTCGCCGGTGAATGTAACCGTCGAACCGTCGGGCTTGGTGACGACGATACGAACCTGTTTTCCGTCAACCGAACCCGCGCATGGAAACCGTTTGCTATCGCTATCCATATAAATGCCGGTCAGCACATTCTGCTGCTGCGCCAATTTGAAGTGGGTGTAGATCGTGGTATCGGGGTGTTGAATCTGCACCTCCCAAACGCCGCTGATGCCCTTGCGGGTTTTATCGGGAATCGGCGAGGGCGTTGCTTTCGCAGAGCCGCCAATCGGAACGACCACCGCCGGCGGCGATGCATTCGGGCCGCTCGGCAGCGGAGTTTGCACGGTGTTGATCGGCGGGGGGGTCGGTGGAGCGCTGGCAGCGGCGATGATCTGCTGGGCACCGGCGCGCACCGGCGCGTTGCCGAGTCCGGCAACTCCAACCGCGACGACCGCCAACGCAACCAGACTAATAGAACGATTCACGATACCTTCACTCCTAGAGAAATAACTCGGTCCAGTTCAGCAGAACCCGCAATGTTCCGCCCGTCACCCCATGTCATCCTGAGCAGGATTCGCGCTAGCGCGAATCTGTAGTCGAAGGAGGGCTGGTTGCGGGCGGTTCGGCACGGCGCGGCTCATTAACCGGAAGGTGCATCATCCGGGGTGCGTTTGTCATAGCGCTCGCGCCGATAATCGAGCGAACATCTTGCGCAAGCGCGCTAAGCGCGGGCGTGGTTGTCGGGCAACTCAAATCCGGCGATGTCCACCCATGCCAACTCACGTTGGTCCTCGTACCGAATGACGCGCTCTTCATACATGGATGTCCCATCGCGTGCTCGTCGCGTGCGGCCTTAACATCCGTGAAAAA
>JALYVT010000283.1 GCA_030853105.1 Vulcanimicrobiota bacterium | reverse complement strand
GCAGAAGACGGGCGGCACGGTCGCGATCGACGGCACCTCGTACGGTGTAAGCGATGGTATCGCGTGGTTCGATCATCAATGGGGCGGATCGCCAGTCGCCCAATCGGGTCCGACGTATACATGGTCGGGGTGGTGCTGGTTCGAGTTTCAGTTTGACGGAGGCCGTTCGCTCACACTCAGTGTGCCCCACGATGCAATCGTCGGCGGCCAAATCGCTCCGAGCGACCTTACCGGCTTCGGCACGTTCATCGACAATGGCACCGCAACGTTCGTGGCGGCGACGATGCAAGTGCTTAGTTACCAGCCGAGCCCGAACTCCGATGCGCGCTATCCATCGGGCTGGACGTTTGAGGTTGCAAATCTTCCGCTGCCCGGGCAACCCACCACCCCGATCGCTCTTGTCGTGAAACCTCTGGCTCCGATCCAGCCGCAGACCCTTTATTTTGCGTCGCTCGTCGAGTATTCGGAGGCCAACAACACCGTCACGGCTACCGGAACGATCGGCGGAAGCTCGGTCGCCCTAAGCGGCGTCGGCTACTGCGAGGGCGTGGGCTTCGAGAACCCAGCAGAATACTACGCTCGCGCAGAAGATTTTCTCATGACGTAGTATGGCGGAAGCGCACTCACGGCTCTTGCGCATAGGTGGATCTCCTTAGCTTCATTATCGGTGCACACGCTGAGCGAACGGGAATGCTTGTTACCAGCAATCGCGAGTTTTACGCGACAAATGTCCCAAGCCTTCGCGTGATCGAGATCGGGATTTCCGCGCAGTAGCTGCGCCATGCAACCGCGAGTGGCGTGAGGCGGTTGTGCGGGCGGTATGAATCAGCGGTGGACCTATGTTGCGTTTGCAGCCAATGTGCTGGTGTGGGGATACAATTGGGTGCCGTTGCATCTGTTGCTTGCGCATGTGGGTCCGGCGACGCTTTCGGGAGCGCGGGTTGCCGGCGGAGCATTGGCACTGTTTATTGCGCTGCTGGTGAGTCGGCGGACGATTGCGTTTCCGCGGTCGCCGATGTTTGTCGTGGTAGGATTGTTGCAAGTCTCGGGGATGATCGGGCTCTCGACGTTTGCGCTGTTGTACGGGGATGTTGCACGCACGACGATTCTGTTGTTTACGATGCCGTTTTGGGCGATGCTGTTTTCGCGCATTGTTTTGAAAGAGCGCATTAACGGCCGGCGCTGGATCGCAATTGGAATCGCGATGCTGGGCCTCACGTTTATCGCCCTGCATGCGGCCGGAAGCGCACGCTCGTTGTTGGGTGCGGGCTTTGCAGTGTTGGCCGGAGCCTGTTGGGCCGGCGGATCGGTTGTCGCCAAGCGATATCTAAGCGGCGATGATTTACTGAGTGGCGTGATGTGGCAGCAGTTCGTCGGTGCGCTGCCGCTGATTGCGCTCGCGCTAATTGCCCGCGAGCCGCTCAGCTTTCCGAGCACGACAACGCTGGCGCTGTTCGCGTTTGTGGCGATTATCGGCAGTGGTTTGGGGTGGCTGCTGTGGGCGACCGTGTTGACGCGCGTCACGACCTCGACAGCGTCGCTGGGCGCACTCGCGATTCCAGTTATTGCAGCGCTGGCCGCATTCTTGCAATTACACGAGCGCCCGGATGGAGTACAGCTTGCGGGCCTGGGCGCTATTTTAGCAGCGATCGCGGTGGCATCGTGGCCACAGCGAATGGCGTCCTTCGACAGCGGGATTCGGCTTGCGCCGAATCTCCTTGCTCAGGATGACATTACCGCGCCTCTTGCTCGGGATGACAAACGAGAAGCGATTACGACGATGACGCGGTGAATTCGGTGTTGCGGTTTTCGGGTTTGATGAAGTAGCCGATGAGCGTGAGAACAATCACGGCGATGAAGACGCCGAGCGCAATGATTGAGAGCGCTTTTGCGTAATCGGGGTGACCGTTTGGAAGCGGAAATCTGTGGGTTGCGAAGGCGGCCTCAAGTTGGGCGGCGTTGGCGGAGATCAGGTTGCCCATTTGATAGGTAAAGCCAGGGAACGTGCCGCGCAGGTTTGCCGGTGAGAGCTCGTTGAGGTGGGCCGGAATGACACCCCACGCGCCTTGCACCATGAACTGCATCGCGAATCCGCCAAGTGCTATGAAAACGACCGAATGGCTGAATGCC
>JALYVT010000009.1 GCA_030853105.1 Vulcanimicrobiota bacterium | reverse complement strand
CATCTGGCCCGCTCGTGATGCTGTTCGGTCCCGCGCCGGGCGTTATTCCTGTCGAGAACTCGGTTACCGCGCCCGCGGTCGTGATGCGCGCAACGCGGTCGATCAACTGTTCTGAAAACCACAGGTTGCCGTCGGGCCCCGCGGTGATGCCTCTGGGCTGTGCCCCGGGCGTAATCCCCACGCTGAATTCCGTAACCACGCCTGCGGTCGTGATGCGCGCGATCCGATCGATCGCTTGCTCGGAAAACCACAGGTTGTTGTCGGCACCGGTTGTAATCCTGAACGGCTGCGCGCCCGGTGAGATTCCCCCACCGAATTCCGTAATAACGCCCGCAGTCGTGATGCGACCGATCTGGCCGAGTAGCTCGGTGAACCACAGGTTACCGTCCGGCCCGCTCGTAATTCCCGTCGGCGCCGCGCCAGGCGAGATCCCGGCAGAATATTCAATGAATGTGCCCGCGGGGGTGATACGGCCAATCGCCCCATTCCCTAGCGGACCTCCATTCTGCTCGGTGAACCAAATGTTGCCGTCGGCGCCTTTTGCGACACCGAGCGGAATCGCGTTTGCGGTGGGAATTTGAAACTCGGTGACGACGCCGACCGGCGTGATCCGAGCAATCCGGTCGCGATTTTGCTCGCTAAACCACAGATTGCCGTCGCCGCCAGCTGTAATTTGGTTGGGTGTGGCACCCGGGGTGATCCCGTTGGAAAACTCCGTGATTGCACCCGGCGTGGGCGTAGCACCCGGAGTCGTTGTCGGAGCGGGCGTCGGGAACATGGTCCCGGTGCCGCTGACGACTTCCGTGACATACGTGTCATTGACCGTCGGTACGAATGGCACATTAGGAACGTTGAAGTTCACTTCGTTGCCGCCCTCGGTCGTTGGCGTGCTTTGCACGGTGAGCGACCAAATTTGCTTGCCGGTTGTTTGATCGAAGGTTTCCGCGGTGTACGGTCCGGCTGGATCGTTTGGTGCGAGAATATAGGAAACCAGGGGCCATGCCGGAGCGGTAATGCCGGCTGCCGTGAAGACTTCGGTAAACGACGCAATCGTCACGAGGCCTGCTGCGCTGATGTGCCGCTTAAACGACTGCGGGACGGGAGCGCCCGGTGCGGCACCTACAAAGGATTGCAACTTCACCGAAGCCCCCGACGGAATGACGGTGTTCGCGCCAAACGTGAGCGAGCCACTAAACCCGCCAATGGGTGGAATACTGATCGGCATATTGGCGACCAGCGGTTGCGTCGTTACCGCGCTTGAAGTCGGCTGCGCTCCGGGGGGCGTCGGGGACGCCGTGGGGACTAACGGAGCGGTGACGTTTCCGCCGCACGCGGCGAGCGAAAGGGTGAGCGCTGCAACAACGGGCAGCACACGGGCGAAGCGCCATGATTTGAACATTACATATCTCCTCGGTAAAGCGAACGAACGGGCGTTCTTGCCATCATCGTACGGTGAATCGACCCGCGCGAGTATGTGGGTAAACCCTACCTTTGCGGCTTCATAATCTGGTTGATACATGCTAGTGCACCACGACGCCCGACGGGCTCGATAAGCCGGTAGTGATCGTGGGTGTCGTCGGCGTTCCGTGATTCAAGCCAGTGATCGTCGGTGTCGTTTGCGTTCCATTGGAGAGATAGGTTGTTACGGTGCCGTCGGCGCTGTTGGCGACGTAAATTTTGCCGGTGCCGTCGACCGAAATGGCTAATGGATTATTTAATCCGGTGATCGTCGGCGTGGTTGGGACACCAGCCGACGTATAGGTCGTTTCAGAGCGAAAAACCCTGTGCGAGGTGATAAAGAGCGAGCGCGCCTTTTTTGTCGGCGCGCTCGCTTAGCGGCTTAGATGTTCTGCGCGAAGTACGGCTGAGCGGCGAGATATCGAAGTAGCTCCCGCTTTGATCGACACGCCAATCGCTCCTTGCTCTATTTTGCCTAGTCGGGGCTACGTCGTCGTATACTAAAAAGCGGTCGCTACACTGATTGCCAGGGATCCCAAGCGACTGCCGGAGACGTCGCTTACGTGCATTGGCTGCAAGGCCTTATCTCGCTGCTCTCGCTCTACATGACGATCCTCATTCTTTCCACCCAACAGCGCGACGACGTAATCGCGGGGCACCGCGAACAACTTGCCCTTGAACTCGCGATCCTTAGTGAACAGAAGCTTGCAAAGATCGTCCAACTGCTTGTGGATTTGCGCCGGGATACGCCCGCGATACCAAATCGGGTTGACGCCGAGGCACTAGCAATGTCAACTCCCGCGGATCCGCATGCCGTGTTCGATGCTATTCGAGATTCGGCACCGCCCGAGAATACCTAACAGTTTCACTGAGCAACCGCCTGCACGGATGATTCGGAACGCGCCACACCGGGTAGAGCGACCCCAACACATCGCAACGATTGGGGATTCTCCATGGCTAGTAGGAAGCTGCGCAAGGCCAATGCACTCGACCCGTTTCGCGCCGATACGATGGGCGCCGACTTAACGACCAATCAGGGCGTACCGATCGCTGACGATCAAAACTCTTTGCGAATCGGCGAGCGCGGGCCAACACTTCTCGAAGATTTTATTCTGCGTGAGAAGATCACGCATTTCGACCATGAGCGGATACCCGAGCGAGTTGTGCATGCGCGCGGCCAAGGTGCGCACGGGTACTTTCAAGTCTACAAATCCATGGCGAAGTATACACGCGCGGCGTTTTTGCAAGACCCCGCGATCAAGACGCCGGTCTTTGCCCGGATCTCGACAGTCGGCGGGTCGCGCGGCTCCGCCGACACCGTTCGCGATGTTCGCGGCTTCTCGGTGAAATTTTACACGAGCGAGGGAAACTACGATCTTGTCGGTAATAACATGCCCGTTTTTTTCATACAAGATGCAATAAAGTTTCCCGATTTCGTGCATGCGGTTAAACCCGAACCGAACAACGAGATTCCGCAGGCATCCTCAGCACATGACACCTTTTGGGATTTTGTTTCGCTGACGACGGAGTCGACGCACACGGTGATGTGGTTGATGTCCGATCGCGCGATTCCACGTTCCCTGCGAATGATGGAAGGCTTCGGCGTTCACACGTTTCGCTTTGTCAACGCGGCCGGTAAATCGACGTTTGTCAAGTTTCATTGGAAACCGCTGCTCGGCGTTCATTCGCTCGCGTGGCCGGAGGCGCAGCAGCTCGCCGGCAAGGATTCAGACTTCAATCGCCGCGATCTGTGGGAAGCCATACACTCCGGAAACCCCGCTGAATGGGAGTTGGGCGTTCAACTGTTTACCGACGCGCAGGCCGACGCTTTTGATTTCGATATTCTTGATCCGACGAAATTGATTCCCGAAGAACTCGTGCCGGTCGAGCGAATCGGCAAGCTGGTGCTGAATCAAAATCCAACCGACTTTTTCGCAGAAACCGAGCAGGTTGCGTTTTGCCCGGCGCATATTGTACCCGGCATTGATTTCACGAACGATCCGCTCCTACAAGGACGCATCTTCTCCTATCTGGACACGCAGCTATCGCGCCTTGGCGGACCGAATTTCCATCAGATCCCTATAAATCGGCCGCAATGTCCGTTCAGCAATAATCAGCGCGACGGCATTCACCAGCAATCGGTCGCGGTACAGCCGGTTGCGTACGAGCCCAATTCAATCGCGGGCAATTGGCCCGCCGAGGTTAAGGCCGGTTTCCAAAGCTACGTTGAGCAAGTCGAAGGTCGCAAACGTCGCGTGCGAGCAGAGTCGTTTAAGCAACACTTCGCGCAGCCGACATTGTTTTGGAATAGTCAAACAGCGACCGAGCGAACGCACATCGTCAATGCCTTTTCATTCGAATTGGCAAAAGTTAAGCGCCCGGAGATTCGCGAACGCATGGTCGGCGTGCTCACCAACGTTGACGCTGGACTAGCCTCGCGGGTGGCCGAGAATCTCGGTATCAAAATTAAAACCAAGCCGGCTCCAACAGTCAAGAAACGCCCCGGGGCACTCAGCGAGTCCAAGGCACTCAGCATGCTCAAGCAGGGACCCGCCCCGGTGGCAACTCGCAGAGTCGCGGCGCTTGTTGCCGACGGCGTTGATGGTGCCGCACTGTCAGCGATGCGAACTGCGCTCGCCGCGAAAGGAGTGCAATTGAGTCTCCTTGCGGCTAAACTCAGTTGGGTTAAAGGCGTTGATGGGAAAGAGATTATGGTCGATCACACCATTGTGACGACGCCTTCGGTTGTTTTCGACGCCTTCTTCATTGCGGATGGGATGAAGGCAGCAAAGACGCTTGCCGGCTCAGCCGACGCGATTGGATTCTTGCAGGAAGGTTATCGCCATTGTAAGCCGATTGCCGTTATGCAGGACGCAGTCCCATTGCTCGAGCGGGCAGGTCTGCCGACCGCAAACAGCCCCGAGAACGGGATACTGATCGGCAAAGGCACAACGGCCGTCGCACTCGCGGGACAATTCCTTAAAGCGATTGCAAACCATCGCTTTTGGAGTAGAGAGTCAAACGATCCGGTTCCCGGCTAGGTCATGAACGGCGGTTGTCGAGGGAGATCACATAGACTAAGCCGAGGGTGAGCGCGTCTTCGGCTATACCGATGATTTGTTGCGGAATGCGGGTTCGCTTGGCTAATGCAAGCCGGACCCGCTTGGCTAGAAACGCCGTGCCGATCGCAGCCGCGGCGGCAACTGCGAGAGTTCCGGGGCTTGACTCTGATGATGAGCGCGCGGCGTAGATTGCGGAGCCGGCGCGAGCCGCCAGGCCGCCGACACGAGTGCGGCTTCCGATGAACGGCAACTTATCAGCGCAAACTTCCGCTCCGAACGCGAACAGATTGCGCATTGGTCGAGAGTCCGACTTATTCCACGCGACCGCCAGTGGCCCGGCGCTTGTTCGCATTCCCGTCGCGGCGCCGAGCAGAGCAGCTTTCGCATACGCGTTCATGCCTACTTGTTCCCCAGAATCGCGAGTTCTTCACCGCATACCTGCGTTTTACTTGGGCACCGATCCGTTTTCCCCGAGGTGCGTAATCACCACGCGCGCTAGGGTTGTCGCAATGTTCAATCGCTGGGCGTTTGCCTCGGGCCCACCGATCTCGATGTTAAATAGGATATCGTTCTTGAGAACGCTCAGAGCGCTGTTTTTCCATCCGGCCTTATCACCGAGACCCGCGATCGTTTGGCTATCGGCGAAGATGCGCGAGAGCATGGGATTGTTGATCGGCAGACCCGGGATGTTCCCAGCCGCACTAAGCACGGCCGAGAACTTTTGCATGAATCCGTGAGCTTGCTTTATCCGATCGACTGTTTGCAGGGTGAGCGCAACTCGCTGACCGGGCACACCCGTATGGGCTGCGACAGCCCATTCACATTCGTTCTTGGTCGGGGCCGCCGGCGTGAAAACCTGATCGGCGGCGACGCCGATAGCCGAGGCTACATCTTGCTTGGCAACCATCGCGCACGGATCGTATGGATGAGAGGAGGCGGCTTGTTGAGCCGTACAGGGCAGAGTCCCGCTCAAACCCAGAACGGCTGTGACTAGGATTATTGAAGTATAGCGCATTGGAGCATCATAACGCCGAAGCGTCTCAACAGCGTCGAAACCAAAAATGAAGAGGGCGCGCCGGTATTCCGACGCGCCCTCGCTAGGCTTCGACCGATTAAAAGGCGGTGGCGCCGTTCGGGGTTCCCCAGCCGGTTGGACCGTCGTACCCAACGCCCGCGTTGCAGATGTACGATATGGAACAGCTCCCGTTGCTGCCGCTCGTCACATCGAACAGATTTCGCCCGGCGTTGTTCCAGATGCCTTGCGCTGCATTCTGCGAAGATGCGTTGCCGGCGAGCGCGTAGACGGCGCCGATAAGCGGCGATGCCACGCTCGTGCCTCCGAAGACCAGCCAACCGGTTTGGCCGCGTGAACCATAGCTATCGTAGACGGCTACGCCGGTATTTGGATCGGCGACAGCGGAGACATCCGCTTCCGAACGCTTCGAGCAGCCGCTGTCGGTTTGCCAAGACGGCTTGGAGACCAACGCGCTACAACCCGAGCCGCTGCCGCTCCAGACTGTCTCGCTCCATCCGCGCGAATTACCGGCGCGGTTGAGTGCGGTGCCGCCGACGCAGACAACCGTTCCATACGAACACGGTTGCGAAGCGCCGGTACCGCTATCACCGGCTGACGCAACAATTACGTGCCCGGCATGACTGTACGCGCTATTGCTCGATCCGGTCTCGCTGCCGCCATAGCTGTTGCTCACGACATTCGCGCTTTTTGCAACCGCCGTATTTACCGCGGTGCCGAGGTTCGCATTGGTCGCAGTTTTGGCTTCAACAAGCATGATGTGACAGTTCGGACAGATGGCCGAGACCATATCGAGATCGAGCGAGATCTCCTGTCCCCAGCCCGCATTGCTGCGCGGATAACTACCGGCAGCGCCGTTTTGATTTAGTTTTCGAAAACAACCGTTCGCCGTCGTGCAAGCCGACAAACCGTAGTGCGCACGATAAACGCCGAGATCATTTTCGGCGTTTGGATCGTTGTAGGCGTCAACGATCGCGACAGTTTGACCCGAACCCCCGGATGTGGCGAGCTTATAGGCCGACTGTAAATCGCTCGGCCCATAACCGCTCACCGAAGTTGATTGCAGAGAGACCCGTCCCGGGAAATAGAAAGCAGCGGCATCACCGATGTCGGTACGCTGCAACGCAAAGCATGTAACCTCATCGCCGGCGGCGAGATTGCCGCAGGATGCGATGACGTTGGATTCAGGTACGCCGCCGACGGGCGCTGAAGCCGTCGATGGAAGCGCCGAATTTGATTGACCGGCGCAGGCGGCAAGCGCCATAACCGAAGCCAAACCAACTACTTGGAGAGAGCGCAATTTCATGAAATCTCCTAATTCGGAAACGAGCAACCTTTCGGCTTTCAAACGTATATCATCGCCTAAACGATTGTTCCTCTTGCGCCGTATAGAGGCAAAATGCATATAGTGGCTACAAAAAACACCGCCATTGCTGACGGTGTTTTTTGCTTCGATAAGGAGCGTCGTTTAGTGGTAGGCGGCCAATTTGACGGTGGTTGCGCCAAGGGCTTGCGCCAGGTCGTAGTGCGCCTGGTTTGAGATGAGGTGATAGTTGGCATCGGCAGCGCGGCTGTAGGTATGGTCGATGTCGGTCATCACGGCTTCATGGATCGGGTTGGTGACGACATGATCGAGGAAGTAGCCTTCGTAGTAGGTTCCGTTGAGCAGTCCGAGGCCGACAACGCGCTTGGCGAGCGTCGTGCCGTGAAGCATCGGTTTGGGGAACTTCACGCCGGCTTTAATTGCGCGTCTCACGGAGTCGTTGACAGCATAATTCTGTACGGCGACGTAGCTTCCAACGCGGGCGCTGCCGTACTGCTTGGTGAGTTTGGCAACTTCACCGTTCGTCAGTTTGCTTCCGACAAGAGCTTTGAGGGCTTTAACAATGGAGAAGTTTCCGGGAGCACCGCCCGCGACGACCAGCGAGATCGTTGCTTGGAGGTCCGGCTTTCCGCTGTAGGTTGCACCGTCGCCGCCGGCGGTGCCCTCGGGCATCCCGTGATCGGGGCCCATCTTCATTCCGTGATAGATGCCGGTGCCCATCATCATATGATGGCCCATCATCATGTGGCCGGACATCATGTGATGGCTCGACATACCGGCCGCCGCTGCGACCGAGATCGTTGACCCGAGGAGCGCCGCTGCGGCGATCACCGGTAAGAATTTTTGTTTTAACATAGTCCTCCGAAAAATTGCAGTTTGGGTTCTAGGATCACAACGTCGGAACAACGTCCCTGGATGTATTCCAAGCAGCCGACCGCTCTCCGAGTAGCGTCCTTGGTCTTCCTGCAGCTACTAGCCGCGATACCTCAAGAAGGCCGGAACTTCGATATCGTCCATGTTGACCGGAGAAACGGCATCGACTTTGGTGTCGAAGTTGAACGCACTCGAACGCGCGCCGTAATTGCGGGTTGTACCGAAACCCGCTGCTAGCACGGTGACCCGCACCTTGCCCGTCATATTCGGATCGATCGACGCGCCGAAGATGATCTGCGCATCGGAGTCGACTGCGCGGCTAATCATCTCCGCAGCTTCATTCACTTCGTACATCGCCAGATCCGGACCGCCGGTGATGTTGAAGATCACGCCGCGTGCGCCTTCGATCGTCGTCTCAAGCAGCGGCGATGCGATTGCCTTCTGCGCGGCGTCTGCGGCGCGATGCTCGCCGGTGCCTTCGCCGATGCCCATCATCGCGCTGCCCGCATCGCTCATAATCGTTTTCACATCGGCGAAATCGAGATTGATCAAGCCGGGCTGCGTAATCAAATCGGAGATGCCCTGAATGCCTTGACGCAGCACGTCGTCGGCGTACGAAAATGCTTCGTTCAGCGGCGTGCGCTTTTCGATTACCTGCATGATGCGCTCATTGGGAATCACGATCAGCGTGTCAACTTTGGCTTCGAGTTCGGCGATACCGTTCTCGGCGATCTGCATGCGCTTGCGGCCTTCAAACGCAAATGGTTTGGTAACGACTGCTACTGTCAGCGCGCCGGATTCACGCGCTAATTCGGCGATGACCGGCGCAGCGCCGGTGCCGGTACCACCGCCCATTCCGGCGGTGATGAAGACTAAATCGGCGCCATCAAGAATGAGCGAGAGATCTTCGCGCGAATCATCGGCGGCTTCGCGCCCGAGATTCGGGTTTGCACCCGCACCAAGACCACGCGAGAGCCCCGCGCCGATCTGCACGGTATTTTCGGTCATCGAACTGCGCAGCGCTTGCACATCCGAGTTAACCGCGAAAAAATCGACCCCCGCAAGCCCTGCGTCGATCATGCGGTTGACGGCGTTGCAGCCGCCTCCGCCGACGCCGATCACCTTGATCGTAGCTGCGTGCTCGGGGACAAAACGTTTTGCATCTGCCATTGTGGGTGCTGCCTCCGTCGAAAAGAGTGGTTGTTGATGAGTATCCATTATTAGTTCCAGAGCTCGCTGAACCAACGCGCGATCTTGCTAAGTATTGAGCCCCCGCGTTTAGGGCGCGTTCCGTTTTCAATGCCGCCGTCCGGGCCGAACAATACGAGGCCGATCGCCGTAGCGTATTGCGGCTTTTTCACTTCTTCGCTTAATCCGCCGATCGCCGAGGGCAGTCCGATGCGTACGGGCAATCCGAAAACTTCTTCTGCCAGCGCCTCGATGCCCTCAAGCTGCGAACCACCGCCGGTTAACACGAGTTCGCCTAAAATAAGATCGCGCGGCACGTTCTCGATGATCTTTGCTTTGGTCATGCGAAATGTTTCCATGACGCGCGGCAACACGATCTGCCGGAGTTGAACTGTGCTCGCTTCCTTCGTACTGCGTCCATCGAGCGTTTTTACCGGAAACGAACGCTCGTCTTCCCCATCTCTACTGCCCGAACCGTAGGCGCGCTTTATCTGCTCAGCTTCGGCCGAGGTGGTCTTTAGGCCGAGCGAGATATCGTTGGTGAGAATGTTTCCGCCGACCGGAATGGTCGCGGTGTAGATAGCGCCCCCCCCGCTAAAGACGGCGATGTCGCTGGTGCCGCCGCCGATGTCGATCAGCACGACGCCAACTTGCTTCTCTTCATCGAGTAGGGTCGCTGCCGATGATGCGAGCGGCTCGAACACTAGGCCCGCAGCCTCGAGCCCGGCGCGATGAACGCACTTGAGCACGTTGGTAATGAATGTCGTTCCGCCGGTGATGATATGGGTGTCTACTTCTAACCGGCTGCCGGCCATACCGACTGGGTCTTCGACGCCTTCTTGGCCATCGACCGTGAAATAGCGCGGCAATGCGTGAACGATCTGACGATCGGCCGGCAAATTGATAATCTTGCTGGCGTCGACCACGCGGCGAACATCGGCGGCGACGACTTCGCGATCCTCGCCCGAGACCGCAACGACCGCGCGGTTGTTGGTGCTGCGAATGTGCTCGCCGGTGATTGCGACATAGACATCCGCGATGTGGACCCCGGCCATTCGCTCGGCTCGCTCGACTGCGGCCTCGATCGACTTGATGGTCTCCTCAAGGTCGGTCACGACGCCTTTGCGCATCCCGAATGACGGAGCCTCGCCCACGCCGAGAATCTCCAGGCCGGCGGGTCCGACAGCCGCCACGACCGCGCAGGTCTTGGTCGTGCCGATATCGAGTCCCGCGACGGTCTCCTGCTTCATTCGTGCTTCACCGACCCCATATATTGTATCTGCAATTGACAAACCCTACTACCAATGGTTCGCGCGGCGCGAACCCCGATTTGAGGTGTGGGCGTGAATTGCGGCCTATTTGCGAAGCCGTGGCGGGGTCCTTGAGCATAAGTTGTGAGTGGGGTGTGAGTGGCGGTGGACGGCGGGCCTTCGACTGGAGTTCGGCGCACCTCGCGCGCGTGGCGATAGGAGGAAACGCCTTAATTTGGGGGTCGTTCCGGCCGATTAATCTTCAAGTATGAAAAAGCGCACGAGTCTTGAACGCGGCCTGACTTACGCATTTGGGTTGGTCGTGCTGGTGGTCATCGCCATGATCCCGGTCGCAATCTATGCGATGGTTGGGATCAGCCAGCAGGCTCAGGTGATGCGCGACACGGTAATCCGTGGAGAACTCGCATATGTAAAGGTCGCTTCGGACGCCGACGGACTGCGGGCAGCAACGGTTGAAGCCGCCACCAATCCCGATCCGAAAGTTTCTTCAGCTGCGCTAAACGACGCGAAAACGCTCATCAAACAGTTCCCTGAAGATGCACGTTCGATGGCGACGCTGATTAGCGACCCGTCGCTTGCGAGCCAAGTTGACGCGTTTAAGAAAAGTTCGAGCGTCTATGATTTTCAAGCCCTCTCGGGTGTGCAACTTCTGATTACCGGCAAGAAAGCCGATGCACGCCGGCAGATTGAGGGGCCTTCGTCGAGCGCATTCGCCACACAGCACCGCGACGGAACGACGCTTGTGCAAGCGCTGAATTCATCGGCCGATACGCGCTTCCAAAAGTTGCTGCAAGCGCGCAACTTCGGCCTCGGCGCGCTGATCGCGTTTGCGTTACTCGCAGTGCTGATTGCGATTCTCGCCATGGCGTGGTTTCGCCGCACGATGCAGAGCGGCATCGGACGCTGCGCGGATATCTTCGAGTCAATCGGCAACGGCGACCTTACGCAACGCATCGGCTGGCACGGCAGCGACTTACTCGGCCGCCTCGGTCAGAGCGTCGATGAGCTGGCGGACCGTCTTGCGGCAATGATCGGAGCCATTCAAAAAGCGGCCGCGACCGTCTACGGCGCCAGCGATCGCGGCAGCGATATTTCGATCGCTGTCAATCTTCGTGTTAAAGAAGAACTTGAAGCGCTGGATGAAGCGCTGACATTCTCAAGTGAAGTCTCCAAAACTGCCGGCACAGTTACCGACAACGCCGAACATGTTGCACGCCGCGTCACCGATATTTCTAGTGCAGTCGCTGAGATGGCGGCCTCGATTCAAGAGATGGATCGCAATCTTTTGGGACTCGCGACCGTGGTCGAAGAGGCTGTTGCAAACACCCAAGAGATGTCGGCGACGATCGTGCAGGTCGCCGGAAACGCCGACCGGGTACGGACCGAATCGACGCAGACCGACCAGCAGGTGCGCGCCGGGCGCAACGAAGTGCTTGCGCTTTCGGCCGGCATGAGCAATATCAGCGAAACCGTTGCGGATGTGGTCAGCGAGATGAAGAGCCTCGACTCGGCGTCACGTCAGATCGGCGAAATTTTAGGGTTGATTGAAGAGATCGCCGACCAAACCAATCTGCTCGCGCTCAACGCGGCAATCGAAGCGGCACGCGCCGGTGAACATGGCCGCGGTTTTGCGGTTGTCGCCGATGAAGTTCGCAAACTCGCTGAAAACTCGGCGAGTTCGACAAAGCAGATCGGTCGGCTCGTAAGCGATATTCAAAAGCGCACCACCGCAGTGCTGGAACGCAGCGCTAAAGCCAACGGCTTAGTGCAGAACAATGCGATTTCGGCGCAATCGGTAACGCAGATGATCGAGGGCATCTCCACTCGCGTCTCGGAGATGGCGAGCTTGGTGAGCGAGATCAGCCTGGCAACCGCCGAGCAGGCGCGCGCCTCCGAAGAGCTTGCCAAGGCCAGCGAACAGATGGGCACCATGACCCACGAGGCCGCCGCCACCATGCGCGAGCAGGCGATCACTTCCAACCAGATTCTCGAGAGCGTATCGGAGATCGAACAGCGCACCGGGCAAGTCGCGCGCGCCAGCATGGAACAACAGGCGGCGATCGACGGCCTTGGGGCCCGGGTCAAGCGGAGTTCGGATCTGGGGACCAAAAACTCGGAAGCCGTCGGCGGAATGACCCAATCCAGCGAGCAGGTTCGCCTGCAAGCGACCTCGCTCCGAGAGCTGGTCGATCAGTTCCAAACCGGACATGCCGCCGGCAACGGCGAAAAAAAACAAAAAGCCCTGGAAGACCCCGGGGCAATTGCGCTATCATCATAAACTACCATTTGCTACCCAATCGGAGAACACTCGTGCGTAGACTCAGCCTTATAGCCCTTATCGCGACCCTGCTCACCCCCGTTGCGGCCATGGCCGGAAATACGATTGACGCAACGCTGATTCCCGACGGCACCTACACGGTGAAAGTTGAGAAGGTTCAAGACGCGCAGCATATCCTCGTGAAGATGGATAACGGCGCTGAAACCACGCTCACTCCGGCCGCCGGCAAAAGCTTCGGCAAGATCAAGCCCAACGATAACGTCAAGCTGTCGATTCTCAAGGGAAAAGTTCCGGTTTTCGTTATCCAGTAACGCCGATCGCGATCGGCTACTTGTAAACAACAACCGGCGTATTGGGCGCTCGCAAGTCGAGCGCCTTAATCTTGCGCCCTTCGCCTTTCACTTGAGAGAGAATCGGATCGATTTGCGGGATCGCTTTTGCGATCTCTGCATCATCACCGAGCAAGAGCTGCACCCCGTTCTCGAGCGTTGCAATTAGCTGATCGTAACGATCGAAGCTCAACGTTCGCGCCGCAACATGCCCAGCTAGCAAAAGGTCGTAGTCGGTACGCATTCGCTGCACGCCGCTGCTAAGCACGAAGGCTCCCGCTCGCAACCGGCTGCCGCGACGCAGAATAAAACGCGGAAGCGAGCTTCGGTCGGTATCGCTTGTGCTCGGCGGGTCTCCCGCATCTTCCAGCACGCGCAAACCCCGATCGATCACGACCGTTTGAGATGGGGTTTGCAGTAGTGCAAACGGCGTGCGGGCAGTGACCGTGATGCTGACCTTAGCAGGCAGTCCGCGGTGTATCCGAGCGTCAAGCACATACGGGATCGATCGAACCCTTGCGGCTGCTGCGCGCATATTCTGCAGCCAAATATTATTGGTGAGAGATATCTGGGCTCGTTGCAGAATCTCGCTCGAACTGATGCTTGGCGGACTGATCACCGCAATCTGCTTGGGTTCAAATCCGGGCCAGCCGACTGCGTAGTACCCGGCCCCGGCAACGATAACCAACGCCAGTAATAGCAGCACCCAAAATGGACGAAGCCGAGCCGCCGCATTCTTCTTACGCCGCTTGCGGCTCACGCTAGAACGCACCTTTCAATCGCCTGCGCTACCCCGTCGCCGGCGACATCCGCGACTTCACCGTCAGCGATCGCTTTCAATTCAGGTGGACCGGATCCCATTGCGATGCCGATTCCGGCCGCTTCAAGCAGCGGAATATCGTTCCACGCATCGCCGACGGCTAGAACCTGACTCATTGGAATATCGAGCTGGTTTGCGACAAATCGAAGCGCGACGCCCTTGTCAACTGCGCTATTCATCACTTCAATAAACTGCGAATAACTTCGCGTGACATATGCCCGACCGTCGAACTGCGCTTGCACTTTGCGCACATAAGCCTCGATAACCGCCGGTTCGTCGATAATAACGACTTTGGTTGCATCGCTAAAACGAAATTGCTCGTGCAATGACGGGACGATGATTGGATTGACGGCTGAAACGTGAGCATAGAGCGCCGAGAAGCGGTTCGCATGTTCGCAGTAGTAGTTATCGTTTGCATAGATTTGAACGTGCTTGCCGTCGCCACGCGCTAAATCGGCAACCTCCAGCGCAAGCGCACTTGAAAGCGCGATGTGTTGGAGCACCTCATCGCTCTGTGGGTCGATAATCGCCGCACCCTGATAGCAGATGATCGGCGCCTCGAAGTTTAAAGCTCGCGCAAACGGCAGCGCCGAGCGAAACATTCGCCCGGTTACCAAGCATCCGATCACGCCGCGCGCTTGAGCCGCCGCAATTGCTTCGCGCACGCGCGGGCGAATCGTCAAATCGTCTCCAACCAGCGTGCCGTCCAAATCGAACGCCATCAGTTTTACCGGCAGTCGGCTCAATCCGGCGCGCCCTCGCGAACATTTTCGCGACCGAATATGCGCTCAAGTTCCGTGCGCACCCCCGGAGCGGCGGCAATGGTACGCCCGGCTCTGCTAGCGCGTTCTCCAACGTGCAGAACGAGCGGAATCTGGCCGGGCCACTCGTCCAACAAGTGCGCAAGCCGGTCCACTTGCTCCCGTTCGCTGATGCTCAGGTGCCACCCAAGCGGATCGCGGCCACGCGCGCGGCGCTCGAATGCCGACACCTCATGCACATGGACGGAGAGCTCGACCGGCGCCTCATCGCCCCCAAGCGCGCCGGGCCGCTCGCGTGTGCGTAAGCGACCTTTAATAACGACGATCTTATCTTGCTCAAAAAGCGCCTGAACCTGCGGATAGGTCTTCGCAAAAACAATCACGTCGATGCTGCCGGTCACATCTTCCAAAGTTGCAATCAGCATCTGTTGCTGCTGCTTTGTAAGCGTACGACGAACGGCCGTCAGCATGCCTGCGACCGTAACAAAATCCTCGTCGCTTCGCTCGCGCAGCGTTTTAATTGCAACTGCGCCGGTTCGAGCAAGTGCTTCGGCGACGTCCGCGAGCGGATGGCCGGAGATAAAGACGCCTAGCGTCTCCTTCTCCCATTGCAGAATCTGCAGCGTCGGCGGCGGTGCAATCGGTTTAAGTTTGGGGACGAGCCCGGTCAAATCCGCGCCTTCATCGCCGAACAGCGAGGCCTGACCGAACAGCGCATCGCGGCTGGCTTGAGCGCCAAGCTCCATGGCAACATCGATCGCATCAAGATTCTGACTGCGATTGCCCGGCAACTGATCGAGACCGCCGGATTTAATGAGGGCTTCGTACACACGGCGGTTTACGGCCTTCGTATCGACGCGCTTTGCCAGATCGAAGATGTCGGCGAATGCTCCGTCGCGTGCGCGGGCCTCCAGAATAACTCTTACCGCGCCTTCACCGATCCCCTTAACAGCCGCCATTCCAAACCGAATCTCGCCGTCAACCACCGCGAAGTTCACGAGCGAAAGATTGACGTCCGGCGGCAGAACCGCGATTCCAAGTTTGCGCGCCTCGTCGATATACTCGACGAGTTTATCGGTTTTGTCGCGAACCGAGGTCATCAATGCGGCAAAATACTGGAGTGGATGATTGGCCTTGAGATAGGCGGTTTGATAGGCGATCCAGCCGTATGCCGCGGCGTGCGATTTGTTAAACCCGTAACCGGCGAACGGTTCGATATAGGCGAAGATATCTTCGGCGAGCTTCTTATCGATTGCCGAATGGGTCATCGCTCCGGTAATAAACTTCTCTCGATAGACCGGAATCTTATCCTTCTGCTTCTTACCCATGACCTTGCGCAGCTCGTCGGCCTGTCCCATCGTAAAACCGGCCACATCGCGCGCGATCTGCATTATCTGTTCTTGATAGACCGCGATCGCGTAGGTGTCGGCCAGGATCGGCTTGAGTTTTTCGTGCAGGTAGGTCGAAGCGGTTCGGCCGTGCTTGTTGCTGATGAACTGCGGAATCCAGTCCATCGGCCCCGGACGATAGAGCGCGACTAGCGCGATAATGTCTTCGAGCGAGGAAGGGCGCAACTCCGTGCAGACACGTTTCATCCCTTCGGATTCGAGTTGAAAGACGCCGCTTGTCTCCCCGCGGCTCAGCATCTCCAACGTGCGTTTATCATCGTCCGGAATCGTTGCGAGATCGAAGCCCGGGTTCACCGTCCGGCGAATCTCATCGACCGCGTTCTTCATCACGGTGAGGTTGCGCAGACCCAAGAAATCCATCTTGAGCAGGCCGATCTTCTCGACCCAACCCATCGAGTATTGCGTGTTGATCTCGCCTTCGCCGAGCTTAATCAGCGGCGCATAATCTACCAGTGGACCGGCCGAGATCACCACGCCTGCCGCGTGCGTCGATGCGTGGCGCGCTAAACCTTCGATCGCAGTCGCGGTTTCAAGCAGCCGCCGAATCTCGGGCGATCCGTCGGAGAGAATCTTCAGATCGGGTATTTGATCGAGCGCTTGAGTGATCGTCAGCCCCTGCGGGCCCGACGGCACCAGTTTGGCGATTCGATCGACGTCTTGCAGCGGCACACCGAGTGCGCGGCCCGCATCACGAATCGCGGCGCGCGCGGCCATCGTCCCGAAGGTGACGATCTGCGCGACTCGCTCCGAGCCGTACTTTTCAGTGACGTACCGAATAACCTCATCACGCCGTTCGACGCAGAAGTCGGTATCGATATCCGGCATCGAGATTCGCTCGGGATTGAGAAATCGCTCGAAGATCAAGCCGAACTTCAGCGGATCCAAATCGGTGATCCTCAAGACATAACTGACTACCGAACCAACCGCCGAACCGCGACCAGGACCCACCGGAATATCACGATCGCGTGCAAACTTGATGAAATCCCAGACGATCAGGAAGTACGAGGCAAAGCCCATCGTATTGATGATCTCAAGCTCATAGTTGAATCGCTCGCGCAGAGCCGCATCATCGCTCGCCCGCGCGCCGTAGCGCTCGATCAGACCGGCCTCGCAGATTTCGCGCAGATACTCCTCAGCGCTACGCGTCAGCGACTGATCGGTTTGTGGAACCGGAAACGCCGGCAGATGGAAAATCTTCTCCGGGATTCGGATGTCGATGCGGTTCGCAATCGCGACGGTGTTGTCGCAGGCTTCCGGCAAGTCTTTCCATAGCTCGCGCATCTCTTCGTTTGATTTCACGTAGAACTGATCGGAGTAGAACTTCATGCGCGAGGTGTCGGAGACGGTTTTGCCGGTTCCGATGCAGAGCAGAACATCGTGCGCTGGTGCGTCGGTTCGGTCAAGATAATGCGAATCGTTGGTCGCGACGATCGGCAGATTGAGCTCCCGCGCAACTTTAATCAATCCGGTATTGATGATCTCTTCTTCAGGCATCCCGTGGCGCATAACTTCGATGTAAAAGCGGTCGCCGAAGATGTCGCGGTAGGTCTTGGCCGCATCGCGGGCTTTGTCGTAATCGTTCTTCAGCAACGGCGCAGCGACCATCCCCGACATGCAGCCGGAGAGAACGATCAGTCCCTCGTGATGTTTGGCCAGCAGATCGAGGTCGATCCGCGGCTTGTAGTAGTAGCCTTCGAGGAAGCCCTTGGAGATTAGCGCGACCAAGTTGCGGTAGCCGACCAAATCGGCAGCCAGCAGCGTGACATGGGCTTCTTCGCGGACCGTGCGATCGAGCCGGCCGCGCGGCGCGATGTAGGCCTCACAGCCGATGATCGGTGTCAGCTTGTGATCGCGCGCTGAGTAGTAGAATTCCATCGCACCGAACATGACGCCGTGGTCGGTCAATGCGACCGCCGGGGAGCCGTCCTCCGCGGAGCGTCGGCAGAGACTCTCCACGCGACAGGCTCCGTCCAACAGCGAATATTCGCTATGAACGTGCAGATGAACGAACGAACTCAGTGTAGGGCCCCTAAAGAAATAGTGCGGTTAGGACGTTACAGATAGAGTGGGGCTGAACCTGTCCCCGGCGGAGGTTGATCCGCCTTTCGACGACCAGACACGAACCTCGCTCCTGTTGGAGATCGAGGGTCTTCGCTCGCGGGTTGCGATGCTCGAAGCCGAGCGCGACGAATACGCGCAGCAGAACTCCGAGCTGTTCGTACTGCAGCAAGTCTTCTCAACCATCAACTCGACCCTAGAAATCGACGACATCCTTTCGATGGTTCTGCGCGGCGTCTGCGAGGCATTGAAATTTAATCGCGTCATCTTGTTCGATGTTCTCCCCGGAGCGGAAGTCGTGCGCCGGCTGGAGGGCGATGCTTCAGGCAGCGTCGAGGCGGCCGCCGATCCGCGCGAACTCTTGCCGAACTCTTCGCTGCACGAGGTTGCGCGCGGCGAGCAGCAAGTCGTGGTTGGATTTCCGGACGACGAGCTTAAACCGCTTCCCGACACCAAGGGCTCATATTGCATCGCTCCGCTGGTCGCGCGCGACGTCGTTCGCGGGATGCTTTACGTCGACGATCCGCCGGAGGAGCCGATCTCCGAGAACCAGGTTCGCGTCCTGCTGGATTTTGCGTCGCAGGCAGCGGTGGCGGTAGAGAACGCGCGACTGTACGATGAGACCAAGCGCCTTCTGGAAGAGACGCAGAGGCTTGCGCTGACCGATCACTTGACCGGCCTGGCGAATCGGCGAGCGCTCAATGAAATGCTCGAGCGCGAACTCAATACTTCCGAACGTTACGACTCGCCGTTCGCCTTTCTGATTCTCGATCTGGATGATTTGAAAAAGATCAATGACTCGGGCGGCCACAGCCTGGGTGACTTAGCCCTGAAGCGGTTCGCAGAAGTCTTGCGCAAGATCGGACGCAAGGGCGACATTATCGCGCGCTACGCCGGCGATGAGTTCGTCCTGGTGATGACGCAAACCGACCGCAGCGCGGCCGAACGCGGAGTGGAACGATTGCTCGCCGAGATGCGCCGTAGCGGCTTGCCGTGCTCGATCGGCGCCGCGATGTTTCCCTACGATGGGACCGAAGGACAAACCCTCTTCTTTGCGGCCGACGAAGCGCTCTACCGCGCAAAACAGGCCGGCAAAAATCAATCGGTATTTTACAAGCGCCTGCTCCCCGAGAACGAGCTGCCCGTCGCCTAGCCGTCCCGGCGTACCCGAGCCTGCAAAAGTCATGGGAGTTTGGCGAGAGCGAGAGTATAAAGATAGAGACGCTTTGTCATCCCCTGGGAAAGGTCCAATTTGATCAAGCACGATGTGGTCGTCATTGGCGGCGGCCTTGCCGGTATGCGCGCGGCGGTTGAAGCCGCTGAGCGTGGCGCCGACGTTGCGATTGTTTCGAAGATGCATCCGGTTCGCAGCCACTCCGGAGCGGCCCAGGGCGGCATCAACGCGGCGCTGGGCAACCGGGAAGACGACAGTCCGGCCAACCACTCGTTCGACACCGTGAAGGGCTCCGATTATCTGGGCGACCAGGACGCCATCGAAGCGATGTGCGACGATGCACCCGGCCAGATCGTGTGGCTTGAGCATCGCGGCTGCATCTTCTCGCGGATGCCCGACGGCAAGATCGCTCAGCGTCCATTCGGTGGGGCGGGCTCACAGCGTACGTGTTATTCCGCTGACGTCACCGGTCTTGTGATTTTGCACACGTTGTGGGAGCAGCTCGAGCGTTTCAACGTCAAGGTCTACGAAGAGTATTACTGCACCGCCCTCTGCATCGAAGACGGCATCGGCACCGGCGTGGTTGCGTACAACATGCGCAACGGCGAGTTGGAACTGATAAACGCTAAAGCGACGATATTCGCCACCGGAGGCATCGGCCGCATCTATGCAAAGACCACCAACGGATACGCCTCAACTGCCGACGGATTGGGAATCGCATCGCGCGCAGGATTACCGCTGATGGACATGGAGTTCGTGCAGTTCCATCCGACCTCACTCAAAGAGAACGGCGTGCTATTGACCGAAGGCGCGCGCGGTGAGGGCGCCTACCTGCTCAACGCTGCCGGCGAGCGTTTCATGTTCAAATACGCGCCGAATAAGGGCGAGTTGGCCTCGCGCGATGTCGTTTCGCGTGCTGAGTGGACCGAGATTTTAGAGGGTCGCGGTGTCGACGGCTGCGTGTTGCTCGACATGCGCCATCTAGGCCGCGAGAAGATTCTCGAACGGCTCCCGCAGATTCGCGAACTCGCACTCGATGCGACCGGCAAAGACGCCATCGACACGCCGATTCCAATTCTGCCGGGCATGCACTACGCAATGGGTGGCATTGAAACCGACAAGTTCGGCGCAACCCGCGTTCCGGGCGTTTACGCGGCCGGCGAAGCCGCTTGCGTCAGCGTTCACGGCGCCAATCGCCTAGGCGGCAACTCGCTGCTTGAAACAATCGTCTTCGGCGCACGCTCCGCTCGACACGCGATCGACTATATCAAGAACGTCGGCGAGGTTCGCTCGTCCGAGCGAACGCTCAAACAAGAACAGGATCGCGTGAATGAACTGCTCTCGCGCACCAGCGGCGAACGCGCCCCACAGATTCGCGCGCGCATGAACAAAGCGATGTCCGACAACGTCTTCATCTTCCGCGATCAGGCCGGCCTCTCCAAAGCCTGCGACGATCTGCGCGAAGTTCGCGAAGCGATCAAACACGTCACGGTGATGGACAAATCCAAAACCTTCAACACCGATCTGGTCGGCACGATGGAGACCGAGTTTATGGTTGATGCGGCGCAGGCAATCGCGTTCGGCGCACTCGCACGCACCGAATCGCGCGGTGCGCAAGCCCGCACCGACTTCCCCGATCGGAACGACAACGATTGGCTGGTCCACACCCTCGCCTACAAAACCGACGGCGATCCCAAACTCGACTTCTCGCGGAAAGTCACATTTACACAATGGGAACCGACGGTGCGGAGCTACTAATATGGCCAAAGTTGTTTTAGATATTTTCCGCTTTGACGAGGCTGACGGTGCGAATCCGCATCGCGATAAAGTTACCGTTGAGATGCCGGATACGCATACGGTTCTAGATGCGCTGGAGTTGGCTAAAGCCGAGGTTGATGGGTCGATCAGTTTTAGGCGGTCGTGTCGCTCGGCGATCTGCGGATCGTGCTCGATGAACATCAATGGGGTTACGGGCCTAGCGTGCAAAACGCCGTGCAACTTGGTGATGAACGACGAAAATACGATCTCGATCGATCCGATGCCGAACTTCCAGCCGATGAAGGACCTGGTCGTGCATATGGACCCGTTTTGGGATAAGTACACGCGACTTAAACCGTATCTTCAGCCGGCCGACAGCGACGCCGATCATAAAACCGAACGGCGCGTCAGCCCCGAAGACATGAAGAAGCTGGTCGACGTCGCCAACTGCGTTATGTGCGCCACCTGCTATGCGCTATGCCCGGTGGTCAGCGTCGATCCATCGTTCGCGGGCCCGGCTGCGATTGCGTACGCCTACCGCTTTATCGAAGACGTGCGCGACGGCGCGCGCAAAGAGCGGATCGCGCAGATCAGCGAAGATTATCTCTGGCTCTGCGCGCACTGCTACGCGTGTTCGTATTGCCCGAAGCACGTCGATCCGCACGATCGGATCATCGACGTCAAACGTGCCGCCGTCAACGATCGTGTGATGATGAACGAGCGCGGCCCGCGTCATGCGCTCACGGTGAACAAGACGATTCGCCAAACCGGTATGCTCGCCGAAACTGAAGTCATTCAAGGCACGGTCGGACGCTTCAACATTCGCGGGTTGTTGAAGGTCGCGCCGCTCGGTCTGCGCATGGCGAGCAAAGGCAAACTGCCGCCGATCTTCTTGAAGCCGATTCCCAAAGTGGACGAAGTCCGCACCATATTTGAAGCGCTGGAGGTTCCGGTCAGCTAATGAGCACAACCCTATTACCTGAAGAGAAATCCGGCGACAGCCACGAGCACTCCAAGTCGCGCGCGATGCGCAAGTACGGCTTCTTCCCCGGCTGCGTCGCCAAAGAGTCGTGCAAAGAGCTGTTCAACTCGACCATGCTGCTTGCCGATAAACTTGGCATCGAGTTGATCGAACTCACCGCCGCATCATGCTGCGGTGCATCGGTCGTCAACGACACGAACCGCGATATTGCGCGCGTCCTGAATGCGCGCACGTACGCGCAGGCTGAAGCGCTTGGTCTCGACGACGTTATCACGATTTGCTCCACCTGCACCGGCCACATGCGCGCGGCCAATAAAGAGCTGCTCGAGAGCGAAGTTCGAATGAATCAGGCCAACGGCATTCTCGGCAAGTTCGGCGCCAAGTATCAGGGCAATGTGATGGTGCGCCATCTGCTCTGGCTGTTGATCGACGACATTGGTTTGGATAACCTCAAGTCGATGGTGGTCCGCCCGCTCAACGGATTGAAAGTCGCGCCGTTCTACGGCTGCCACATCATTCGTCCCGAGTCCGTCAACGGTTGGGAATCGGCCCGCAATCCACACTCGCTCGAAGATATCATCGAAGCGATCGGCGGCGAAGCCATCGACTACGCCGGCAAAACGCGCTGCTGCGGTTTCCATATCCAGCTTGAAAAAGACAACGTCGCCTCGTCGATGGTCGGCCAGAACATGCGCATGGCCAAAGATCATGGTGCCGAAGCGGTGCTCACGCCGTGCCCGCTCTGCCATTTGGCGCTCGACGGTTATCAGCAGGACGCCGCAGCCCGCTGGGGGCGCACCGATCTGCCGACCTTCCACCTCCCGCAACTGGTCGCGTTCGCGCTCGGCATTCCCGCCGAAAAACTCGGCCTCAATAAACATCTAATCGATCCGCGCGTCATCATGACCGAACGCGACCTCATCGCGTAGCTCCGAATGCTGCGGCCCTTCATTAAGCACGAAGTTCGATTTTTAGCACGTCGGCGGCTTCGCTTAGAGCGGGATTGCTCATGGTGAGTCGCTCGACGCCGTGAGCTTTGATAATGTCGCGCGACCAGAGGCCGACGCTGGCCCAGCGCGCATCGTGATATGACCACCATCGCAAACCGCGCCATTTTCTCTGTTGAAATAGCCGCAAGGCCCAAGCTTGCGATTGCGCATAATCTCGCGTGATGATCTCCGAGGGTCGAAGCGATTGCGCTAACAGTTCACTCGGGTCGTCGAGGTTGCACAGCACGGTTGCGTCTTCGAGGTCATACCATGCTAGCGCGCGATAACTGCCTGGGATGTCTGGACGGCCACGCAGCATCTCGGAAGTCCAACGCAGGCGATATCGGCCGAAATTGAACGCTTCCGCGCAGACACCGGCGGCCGAATCGCCGACATACAGAGTCTGGTAATGCTTGGAATTTCCGATCCTCGTACCCGCTTGGTTTGGTGGAATGAAGAAAACGCCGCCCGGTTCATTCGGCGCGGCGTTCGGCAAATAGATGCAGACGCGGTAAACTCTCAAGCGAACGCGCCACCAGCGCGAGCTTCAAGTGCGCCGACAACCTGTGCCGGGCCGGAGAGCACTAGAACATTGAGCGGGATGCTTCCGCCCAGAAGCGGCTCCGGCGTGGTTAGCCACGGACCGATTTCATCCGGCCAAAGCAGATGTAGTGCACGGTCTAGAACAAATTCCACGCTTGTAATGCGACGCGCAAGTTCGGCACTGACGTTCTCGGTGCCCTTAATGCATCGACTGAGCTGCGACCGATCGACGCCGAGGACATTTGCCGCCGAACTGAGCCCCAAACTCTTCACAAGCCGCTCAAGTTTCGGCATGATCGCAAAATCGCTCTGCGCCTTCGGCTTGAGCCTAACCACGCCGTCAGCGCTTATCTCCCAGCTGGCTTGCCGCTGACGAGGTTTCTGGCGCGCAGAACGGATTTTCTTGGACGCGACCTTGCCGGAATCCATCATTGCATCTCTCCTGACGCTATTTTACTCTACAATCGGCGCGGAGTAAAGATGCTACTCCGCGACATATGTGGAGCAAAGCGGTCCGGCTGCTTTTGCCTCCGCATTTCGGGTTGAAGACATCGTCGGTCACGCGAAGGAGCTGCGCCGCGCCGCTGGCTTAAAAACGACAAAGCCGTCCTCGTAGTTGATGAGGGCGGCTTTGTGTTTCTTGCGGTCGTAGAGTTTCTTTGATTGGTGCGCGCCGGCCGGCCGAAGATTTTCGGGCGGTCCGAGGCGCGGCACGAGTCGAGCCTTTCGGCACTTCTTCTTGTTCATGCTGAACCTCCGTGATTCTAGTATACCCGGAAGCGTCAAGCAGGTTGCGCGGCGAAGCTCGCTTGGATGGACGAGCTCGATCGCGATTTGGAGCTTCTGCAGCAGCGCAAAGATGCATGGGCACGGCTTCCGGTCGGCACGAAGATTGAGTACCTGCTCTCGATTCGGGCGAACACCCTAAAGCACGCCGAAGGTTGGGTCAATGCCTCAGTCGCTGCCAAGTCGATTCCAGCGAACTCGCCGCTTGCCGGCGAGGAATGGATATCCGGGCCTTGGGCGCTCCTGTACGCGCTGAACCGCTATGTCGCTACGCTGACGCAAATAAAGCGATTCGGTTCGCCGCAATTGCCCCCCGGCAGCGTGCGCGAGCGTCACGACGGCCAAGTTGTGGTCGACGTCTTCCCAAACAGCATCTACGATCGCGTCTTGCTTAGCGGTGTCAGCGCCGAGGTTTGGATGCAGCCCGGTGTAACGCCGGAGAATCTGCAGCCCACGCTAGGTGTATTTTACCAGAAAACGCTCCCCGAAGGCACGGTCGCGCTCGTGCTCGGAGCAGGCAACATTTCGAGTATTGCGCCGCTCGATGTTCTCTGCAAGTTGCTAGCCGACGGCAGCGTATGTCTGTTGAAGTTGAATCCCGTCAATGCGTACTTGGGACCGATCTTTGAATCGGTCTTCGCGCCGTTGGTTGTCGGCGGCTATCTGCGGATTGCGTACGGAGGCGCCGATATCGGGGCTTACTTAACCGCCCACAAATTGGTCGACGAGATTCACATCACCGGAAGCGACAAAACTCACGACGCCATTGTTCAATCCTTGCCGACCGCGAAACCGATAACGAGCGAGCTTGGGAACGTGAGCCCGACGATCGTCGTTCCGGGTGACTGGAGTTCGCGCGATTTCGATTTTCAAGCACAAAACATCGTCACGCAAAAAATGCACAACGGAGGCTTTAACTGCATCGCAGCGCAGGTGCTTGTGTTGCCGCGAGATTGGGACGGCACGCCCAAGCTTCTGGCGGCGATCGACGCGGTGATGAAACGGACGCAGCCGCGAATCGCCTACTACCCGGGTGCTGCCGACCGCTGGGGAACACTCGTTTCCGCTCATCCCGATGCGCAAACATTTGATACAGAGGTTGACGGTGCGGCTCCGAGGACACTGCTTCATGCCGATCCCGACGCACAAGACCCGCTGTTTGCGAATGAAGCCTTCTGCGCCACGTTGGGAGTTGTGCAGCTGCCCGGTGATGCATCGGCATTTTTGAATGGCGCTG
>JALYVT010000282.1 GCA_030853105.1 Vulcanimicrobiota bacterium | reverse complement strand
CAGCACGATCCCGACATTCCGCTCGAAACGATTCGCAGCGAAGTGACCGAGAAGATTATCAACCATGTGATTCCTGCCTCGCTGCGCGACAAAGACACGCGCATCTATGTCAACCCGACCGGTCGCTTTGTCATCGGCGGCCCCAAGGGTGATGCGGGCTTAACCGGCCGCAAGATCATCGCCGATACCTACGGCGGCATGGCCCGTCACGGCGGCGGTGCGTTCTCCGGCAAAGACCCCACCAAGGTCGATCGATCGGCTGCATATGCTGCGCGACACGTTGCGAAGAACGTCGTTGCAGCTGGACTTGCGGACCGCTGCGAGGTGCAAGTCGCCTACGCTATCGGCGTCGCGCATCCGATGAGTGTGCTCGTCGAAACCTTCGGCACGGGCAAACTCTCCGAAGAAAAAATCGCCGAGCTCGTGAAGAGTACATTCGATCTGCGACCAGCTGCGATTATTCACAATCTCAACCTGCGCCGTCCGATCTACAAACAGACCGCGTCTTACGGGCACTTCGGCCGTCCGGATTTAGATTTGCCGTGGGAGAAACTCGACAAAGTCGGCGCGCTTCGCAAAGCCGCCGGCCTCGAAAACGAACCCCTAAAAGTCCCATCGTTCTCGAAATAGGCTAGCCCGCTTGAAGCGGTGCGGAAGGCGAGCGATCGCCTCCGCACCGCCGAAGGGCGTTGTCGAAGAAGCGAGACATTTCTGACTGTGCAGCCGTTCTGAGGGAAAGAGATACTCTCGTTTCTCAAGTGAGGCACACATGAAGATTCCAAAGTCCATCGCGTCCCTGGCTATGATCGGTCTGCTGCTCGCGCCGATCGCCGCAAACGCAGCGATGCTAACGCTGCCGGCCGGCACGCAACTGAACGTAACCATTGATTCCGCGCTTAACACGAAGTCGGCGCAAGTCGGCGATACGTTCACCGCGCACGTGCAGCCGCCGTATCCGTTCGACAACAACCGGTTGCAAAATGCAGTGCTGACCGGCGAAGTTACACAGGTCACCAAAGCCGGACAGGGCGTTAAGCCGCAGATGCAAGTGAAGTTCGATTCGATTCGTTTGGCCGGCGGATCATCTGCGCCCATTAACGCAAGTGTATCGGCCTCGCAGCCGAAGAAGACGCTGCGCAACGGCGCGACTGTTGCTGCGGCCACGGTGGGCGGCATGCTGATCGGAAACGCCATCGGTAAGACGATCTTCCACACCAGCGGAGGTGGACTACTCGGCGCGGCCGGCGGCTTTCTCGTCGGATACAACGCGAAATCGGATATCACGCTTCCGGCCGGCTCGCAGATGACGGTCAAACTTGTGGATACGCTGCAAGTGCTTCGCCAAGCCAGCCACCGCTAACCGTCGCCGGGGAAATCCCAATACGGATATTTGATGCCGCAGATGCGGTTGATGAGTAGTGCCAACACCACCAGCATCACCACCGCGAGCAGCAAGAAGATCAGGTCCACCAGCTTCGGCATGATGCCGAGCGCGATGATCAAGGTTGTCGCGCCGGCCGGCGCATGTTCGGATTTGAATAAGATCATGACCGCGGAGGTTAGTGCCAGCGCGATCGCTGCTGCCATGACTCGCCGCTCGTCGATTTGATTGCTGAATCCAACCGCCAGCAGCCCAGTCATCCAAAGCGCGAAATACCCCGAGAGTGCGCCGATCAGGTGTCCGATAATCACGTTGCGCGGAGCCGATGCCTTGCGAAGCGGATGCCCGAATAGCATGATCGCCGTTGGCCCAAGCGAGGGAAAGATATACGGCCTTTGCGTCAACTCGGCGGCCAGTCCGATCAGCACCATGGTGGCAAAGCCCCAGACAAACGTGAAGGTCGCGCGCCGCTTGTAGCCTTCCGGGATTTGCCAGTGGTGAAGCATCTGGCTTGGTTGGGCACACGCGCCGCATTATCCTCAAATACCCGGAGCCAGCTCGCGCGCGGCCGCGAAGCCGAAAGGGAGAGCCACCGCCACGCAGAACCCAGGTCGGCGGCCCAAGAGCGCACTCATTCCCGAATAGCTCAGTTGGTAGAGCAGCTGACTGTTAATCAGCGGGTCGTTGGTTCGAGTCCAACTTCGGGAGCCACTTATAACCCCGTCAAACCTAGCGTTTGGCGGGGTTCTGCATGTACTCTTCTTATGTAGAGC
>JALYVT010000281.1 GCA_030853105.1 Vulcanimicrobiota bacterium | reverse complement strand
GGCAATGGGATGCGGAAAAGAATGCCGCGGTTAAGTTGCGGGATATCCGCGAAGCCATCACCGACACGAAAGTGCAGATCGAACAGTCCGAACGACAGTACGACCTCAATCGGGTGGCCGAACTGCGATACGGCCGATTGGCCGACCTTGAAAAGCAGTTGAGCGCGGAGGAATCGCGGCTGCAAAACAGCGACGGCGGCCGGCTCTCGAAAGAAGAGGTCGACGAAGAAGATATCGCCGAGATCATCGCGCGCTGGACCGGCATACCGCTACGCAAGCTGCTCGAAGGCGAGAAACAAAAGCTGCTGCATCTCGACGAGGCGCTGCACGAACGCGTGATCGGACAAGATCAAGCCGTTGACGCAGTGGCCGAGGCGGTGATTCGCTCGCGCTCGGGCCTCTCCGATCCGAACCGTCCGATCGGTTCGTTCATCTTGTTAGGACCGACCGGCGTTGGGAAGACGGAACTTGCTCGCGCGCTCGCGCAATTTCTCTTCGACGACGAGCGTGCGCTCATTCGTATCGACATGTCGGAATACCAAGAGAAACATACCGTTGCGCGGTTGCTGGGCGCGCCGCCCGGATACGTTGGCTACGACGAAGGCGGCCAGCTCACCGAAGCGGTGCGCCGGCACCCTTATTCGGTGATTCTCTTCGATGAAATCGAGAAGGCGCACCCCGACGTTTTTAACGTTTTTTTGCAGATCCTCGATGAGGGGCGGTTGACCGACGGCCAAGGGCGTACGGTCGATTTTCGCAACACGATCGTGATCATGACGTCGAACATCGGCAGCCATCGTATACTCGGCTACAAAGGGCAATCCGGCTCCGCAGAAGAGGCCGTGATGCGGGCCACCGTTATGGAGGAGCTGCGGGCGCATTTTCGTCCCGAATTCCTCAATCGGGTTGATGAGATCATCGTCTTCCACGCGCTCGATGAAGCTCAGCTGATGGAAATTGTCGACATTCAGCTTTCGCGGCTGCGTTCTCGCCTGGCGGACCGCCGGATCACGCTCGTCCTGGACGATGCGGCAAAGCGCCATCTGGTCAAGGCCGGCTACGACTCCAACTACGGCGCTCGTCCGCTTAAGCGCACAATTCAAAAAGAACTTGAGACGCCGCTCGGGCGAAAGATTTTGGCCGGCGACGTTCGGCCCGGCGACACGGTCGAAGTTGGCTTCAACGACATTTCGGGAGAGTTGACGTTCGATGCGCCGGTGAGGGCGCCCAGTGGGTAAAAGCCTGCCACAATGCAGGCACGGCAGATCGTTTGGCTCTTAAAAGAAACGTATCGAAACTGGTCGGACGACAATGCGTCGCGGATGGCGGCGGCGCTTGCATACTATGCGGCGTTCGCGCTTGCGCCCCTGATGATCGTCGTGATTGAAATCGGCGCATTGCTGCTCGGCGGAAACGGACACCACCACGTCGTGCGCGATGCAATGCTGCAGTACTTGCGGCCTTCGCTCGGCGACGCCGGCACCAAGGCGGTGGGCGATCTGGTTCAAGCGACGTTCAATCAGCGCAATCACGGCCTCTTCGCGACGATCGTCGGGTACGCTATCTTCATTGCCGCCGCTACCGGGCTCTTCATCGCCATCGAAGGGATGCTCGACGCCGTCTGGCACGTCGATGCGCGAACGACCGGAATCGCCGCGACGTTACGGGCGCGCGCAAAAACACTCGCTCTTATCGCAGGCATTGCGGTCGTCTTGCTGCTTTCACTCTTGGCAAATGCGGGCCTCAGCGCGCTCTCAGGCGCGCTTGCGGCCGCGTCGCCGGTCGGCCATGCGGCCGCCTCGGTCGCTACGCCACTGCTGTCGTTTTTCGTTGTGAGCGTCGGCTTCGCGGCGCTCTTCAAATACCTGCCCAAAACGGCGGTCGCTTGGAAAGACGTGGTCGTCGGCGCGGCAATGACCGGAGCGCTCTTCATAATCGGTCAGTATCTGATTGGGCTGTATTTGGGCCGCATCTCTACCGGCTCGACGTTCGGTGCCGCCGGAACGTTCGTCGCGATCTTGCTTTGGCTCTATTACTCGGGTCAGATCTTTCTTTTCGGCGCCGAGTTCACGAAGGTATTTGCGACATCTCAAGGCAGCAAAAGCAAGCGTTCCGCTTAGCAAACGCTTGGGACACCAAGTTGCAACGCGGAGGCTTTGCTATTAAGATTTCGTTATAG
>JALYVT010000092.1 GCA_030853105.1 Vulcanimicrobiota bacterium | reverse complement strand
GAACCTCGACCGCCGGATTCGGCGTCGCGCTCAGATCTGAATTCGCAGCCTGGTTTTGCAATGCGGCATTCAGAGCGGCCGAACCGCGCACCAATTGCTCGAAGTGGGCGTCGCCGTCGACGATTGCGACGCGCACCACCGTTCCGGCGCGAGTCGGCCGATTCCACTGATCGCGCGCCGCAATGCGAACCACCGCCGAGGTTTTTCCGTCGGCAATTAACGGCCCGACGATTGTTGAGGTAAGCTCAGATGGGCGACCGGCACCGAAGATCGTTTCGATCACGCTCGGTCCGCGCAGGCCGTCGGCACCGAGCGCCGTTGCAACCAGTGTGTTTGGGCCGGCAACCAGCGGCACACCAACGTAGATGAAATGAATCTCACCGGATTTTTTGTTGCTGATCTCTTCGCCGAGCTGCGTAAACGGCACGACCTGTCCATTGACCATCAGTTCAGCGCCGGCGCCTGCACCGGTCGTGAGCTCGATTTGCGCGCCCGTCTTATCCGTCTTTGGCTCGCCCACGAAACCGACATGCAGGCCGCTTGTCGCCGTAAAGACAGGATGCGAGAGGTCTTTGTGCTGCGACCGGCTTGGCAAACCTTCGGGTAATGCGGCTGCGGGAATGGGCGATCCGATAGCCGGGGCCGGCAAAGTCGTGCTGGTATCTGGGGAAGTTGCAGCCGACCAATTCGGCGGCCAAGTCAGCAAGACACCAAGGATCGCGGCCATGACTTGATGGGTTCTTATCTTCATGGCATCGCCTCAACGGCAAAGTTAATGTCTTGAATGATATCTGCATCATAGACACCGTGCACCAAACGTTGCGCGCTGCGCTCACTGTCGTATCGCTTGTCATCGGTAACGTGCAGATTGGGCGGCAGTGTTGTTGGATCGATTCGCAGCGAGTGCTCACCCGGGGATACGCACGGGAAGTTGTACCGTCCGAAGCGGTCGGTGGTCACCGAGCTGCCGTTCTCCAAGTACACAACCACACCCGAAACTCCGCTATCGCCTTCGCGGAAATGACCGCTATGATCGACATCGATATAGACGCGACCCGTGATCGGAACGCAGCTCGTGAAGATTCCTGAAACTATCCGAACGTCTGCGCTTGCGCTAGCGGTACTGTTTCCCGACGGATTGCCCGGCAGCGTCGCGGTTACCGTCACCGTGTTCGTCACCGTTTGCTCGGCCGGAGTTCCGGGCAGCACCACGGCTGCATAAATGATCGTATGCGCTTTGGTATCGAGAGTAGCAAAGTTCCAGGTTAGCACACGAGCCGTAACCGTTGGTTCCAGCGCAACGCCGTCGACGCGCGCGGTTCCCGGCGCATATACAAGGCCCGGCGGAAGCGTATCGATAACCTGCGTCGGCCCGTACGAGTACGCTGCGCCGTTTTGGTATTGAACCGTAAAGACAATCCGATCGCCGCCGGATGCGAACGCACGGTCGGCGGTCTTGATGACCGCGATTCGTTTTGGCGGAAACATCGGCAGATTGCCGAGCAATCCGAAAACATTTCCGAGCGTGACGTTCGAGGATGTCAGTGAGAACCCGCCGGCTTGTGCGAGCGGCAGCCCATCGAGCGAAACCAGCAGCGCTGTATACAACAGCATGCTGGGATCGGGCGTCAGGGTCACCGCAATCTTGCGATTGATGTATCCCGGCGCGGCAATCGTTATATCGTAGGTAACCGGCGAACTCGGTGCGCCGAACTGACCCGCACCGAAGGCGAACGCATACTGCCCGGTCGGACCGGTTACAAATGGGTTCGCATTGGTCGGGTTCACGCTAGCCGCGTTCGACCCGCTGGATGGCGGCGTTCCGGTAAGAGCGACCGGCCGGCCGGTTGCCGGATCGACGATGGCGACCGTCGCGCCGTTTATCGGGGCACTTGGTCCGACGGTGCCGTCGTAGACGATGTTGCTGACGCCCACGAACACCGCGGCGGGCTGGGTTCGCTCGGGCGTCGCGTTCGACGAAGTGAGCGTCGCAACGTTGGTAAAGCTTGCGCCGGTGGTCGACGTTGATGAGACTGCACCATTAAATGTAATCGTCTCCAGCACTTTCGGCGGCATTGTGCCGATGTTCACCGTCAGCGTTTGTCCGGAGAGTGAGGACTGCGCACTGGCATCCACGCCGTTGAGTTTAACCGAGCTCAAATCCGGCGCTATCCCTGACGGTACGACATCAGTCGCGACTACATTCAACGCGGCAATGCCGCCGGTATTTTGAAACGTGATCGTGTAGAGAACCGTCGCACCCGGTGAGGACTGAATCGAGCTGACGTTGTTCACCGTTTTCGTGATCGGCGTGTTCACCCCACCGGGACCATTGAACGTAGCCCCGGTGGCCGTCGTATCGGTTTCGCTAGCCGTAGCGGGCGATGAGGTGACCGCCGGGAGCGGGCCGCCCGCCGGAAGAGTAACGGTGGCCGACAGCGTTGTGATAATCGTCGAACCGGGCGGCGTTCCGGCCGGGACGAGATACTGCACACCAACCACGGCATTCGCGCCGGGCGCAACCGGATGCGCGGCCAAGTAGGCGTTCAAGTCAGCCAGTGCATTCGGGCCGGTAAATGTTTGCGTCGGCTGACCGCTGATCGTAACGGTGTATCCAACCGCGGCGCCAACCGAGGCAGTGCCCGAGAACGTCGGCTGCGTTACCGTAAACGCGCCGCTGCCATTGCTGGTGTTCGTGAGGGTGAACGCTGCGGTGACGGTTTGCCCCGTGGCGACAGTCTGCGTTGGTGTGTTCGCGGTATTCGTGAGTGTCGCGACGTTTTGAATGGTGGTGACGACCGTGTTCGAGAGAATCGAGTAACTGTTGCCGTCAGGGTCCTTAAAGGTGACGCCCGCAGTGTTTTGGATAGTCGTACCAGGCGGCGTACCGGCGCTCATCGCTGCGGAGCCCGCGAATAGGCACGCCGCGACGAGTCCTAAGGTTAGGACCAGAATGCGCGGCATCCGAGTCACTAGCAGTATCATCGCCTCCTGCGAAGAGCCCCTTGGTTCCCTATCGGCCGATTACAGCGTTATCGATACCGGTAACGATCGCCCAAAAGAGGGTTCCATCGCGAGCAAATGCTCAGACTCGTCGCAATTACAAGCCGTTTAGCAGATGTTGCTTTGTCTGTCGCCCCAGAATCGGTTACTTAATGAAAAGTTTACAAATCTCGACCGGCGTCGGCGCTATTTTACGAGCGGGAGAACGTTGCTGGGCGTGAGCGGATAGAAGGTCATCACGAGGATCGCGACCGCGCAGATTGCTACGCTTATCCAGGCCAGCGGCGCTGTCGGCCGAATATCGGCACCGTGCTTCTGCTCGTCGCGTTCGTACATGAGCCGGATAATCTTAAAGTAGACGTAGAGCGAGATCGCGGTCCCGAGGATCAGCAATCCGGCAAGCCATGCAAACCCCGCGTTTACCGCACTTGAAAGAATCAGAATCTTCCCGAGAAATCCGGCCGTCGGCGGAAAGCCCGCGAGGGCCAGCAAGAAGAACGTCATCGCGGCGGCCAATGCCGGGCGGCGGCGGCCCAGGCCGTGGAACGACTGCAGGCGCGAGCCTTCTTCGGCTTGGCCCGACATCAGCGCGACCACTGCAAAGGCACCCAGATTCATAAACATGTACGCGGCGAGATAATAGATAGCGTAGCGCATTCCGAGCGCGCTGGTTCCGGCCAGCGCGGCAACGATATAGCCGATCTGCGCGATTCCCGAATACGCGAGCAGCCGCTTCATATCGGTTTGCGCAAGCGCGGCCAGATTGCCGAAGACCATCGAAATCCCCGCGACGATCCAAATCGGCCACAGAATCTTCTCGCTCATTCCGGCCGGAATCGCAGCGTACGCAAATCGAGCTAACACCGCGAGTACCCCGGCTTTGGTTACGACACTCATGAACGCGGTGACGGGAAGCGGTGCGCCCTCATAGACATCCGGCGCCCAGACGTGAAACGGCACCAGACTCAGCTTAAACGCAATCCCGATGAGGAACAGGCCGGATCCGATGATGAACAGCGGATTCGCTGCCACGGTCGGATTCAGCAGATTCGCGAGTGCGACGCTGCCGCTCGCGCCGAACAGCAGCGCCATTCCAAACAGCAAGAACCCCGATGCGGTCGACGACAGAATCAGATATTTGAGCGCGGCCTCGCGCGCCGTTGCACGAGCGGCGATTCCGCACAGGCAGTACAACGCCAGCGACAACAACTCCAAACCAAGAAAGATCGTCATCAGGTTTCCGGCGCCGGCCATCAGCATCGCCCCGGTTGTGCTCCATAACATCAGCGCAATCACGCCGGCCAGCGGCCGCTCTTCACCGAGTGCCGAGTAGAGAACTAGTGAGAAGATTGCCGAGATAATGATGATCTCTTCAAAGACGACGCTGAAGCCGCCCAGAATAAAGCCGCCGCCGAACGCAGAGTAATCGTGGCCGTAGCCGCGCGCGCACAGCACGCCGGCGACGATCAAGCCGAGCACTCCAAGACCGATCGAGAGATAGCGCTTGGCACCCGCGGGAAACAGCAAATCTGCGAACAGCACGATCAGCGCCGTGATGCCGACAACGAAGAGCGGCGTGACGGCTTGCCAATCGGCACTTCCGTAAACGTTTGCGATCACTTCGTCACCATTGCGGGCAGGGGCGCGATGACTGCGTAGTTTGAAACGGTAAACGTCGTTAGCGCATGCGGATTGATTCCCAGCAACACCAGCGCGAGCAGCAATGGCGCAACCGCTAGGCCCTCGATCCACGTCAGATCTGCGCGGATCGGCAAGTCTTGATGATCGGGTCCGTTCATGATGGTTTGGAAGAGTCGAAGCATATACGCCGACGCGATGATTATCGGCACCAGCGCGACCAGCGCCCACCACGGATTTCCGGATTGAAAGAGTCCGGTCAAAATCACGAGCTCGCCCGCAAAGCCCGCTAAGCCCGGCAGTCCGAGCGCCGCCAGCGCCGCGATGTGAAACGCGCCCGCCAACCGTGGGTTGGTTTTAATCAGTCCGCCTAAACGCAGCAGCGAGCGGGTCTCTTCGCGCTCTTCAATGTAGCCGAGCACTAAGAAGAGCGCCGCGCTAAACAAACCGTGCGCGATGATATAGATGAGAACGCCCCGCAACGCGATCGCATTGAAACTAAAGATGCCCAGCAGCATTAAGCCCAAATGCGAAAGTGACGAGTACGCGACGATGCGTTTGGCGTCGGTTTGAATGAGGGCGATGAACGCACCGTACAGCAAGCCGATCAACCCCAACCAAAGCATCGGGAACGCCCACTGATGCATCGACTCCGGCAAAAACGCTAAGCCGATAACAATAAATCCGTAGAGACCGGCCTTCGACTGCACGGCACTGACGACCGCGACCATCGGCGACGGCGTGTCCGCGTAAGTCGCCGGCATCCAGGTATGAAACGGCCAGACCGGCGTCTTCACCAAAAAGGCAAACGCGAAGCCGCCGAATATCCAGGGCGTCCAGCCGCCCAGCAGATGCACGCCAGATCGGCCGATCACATCGGTGCTTCCGTTTAACACACCGAACGCAGCGGTTGCAAGCAGCAGCGTGAGGCCGCCCGCAAAGTTGTAGATCATGTAGCGCCACGCGGTCGCGGGATGCTCGCCCCAGTTGATGAGCGTGAAAAAGACCGGGATCAGCATCAAATCCCAAAACAGCGCGAACGCCAACAGATCGCGCGCCAAGAACACGCCCATCATCGTGCCTTCTAAGATCAGCAGCATCGCAATCAGACCGCGCGTGCGCGGAACATTGCAGGCCAAGATCGCACTGAACGTACACAGCGCAAGCAGCAGGACGATCCAGAACGACAGCCCGTCCCAGCTAAAGTGGAGCGCGGCATCGAACGGCCGCGAAAGCCAGCGCATCGAGACCGCGGCGTTCGGAAAAACCAGCGGAATAACGAACGTGATTGCGGCAATCACGCAACCGACCGTCTTCGAGATCGCGCGATCGGTTTTCGGAAGCGCAAACAGCAAGAAGCCGGCAACGATCGGCAAGAGTATTAAGATCAGCGGCATCTAATGCACTCCTCCGACGATCGCATAGTACGCGAGAAACACAACCGCTCCGATCACGATGATGAACGCGTAGGCGCGCAGCATTCCGGTTTGCAGACTTCGAAAGAGATGACCGAGCCAGCGGCTGGAGATGACGGACTCGCGAACCGCCCCGTCGATGACATGCGGATCGAGACGGTAGCCGAATAGAACGCCGAGCGTAATCGCCGGTTGAACAAACAGCAGATCGAGCGCCGTGTCGAAGTAAAACAGGTTGACGAACGCGGCCGGCATTCGCACGGTTTCTTTTTGCAAACGCGCCGCCGCTCCGGTGAGCGCGTCGCTGGTCGCATACCGCAGGTACGCAAACGCGATCCCAACCAGCACGACGATCAGCACGATGATCGAGGTCGCGATCTCGCTAATTGCAGGCGTCTGCGTCTGCAGCGGTCGAAACTGCAGCGCGAAAAAGTGATGCCAGGGTGAGTTATCACCGCCGATTAACAGCCAGCCGGCGCCGATAGCGCCAATCCCCAGCAGCGCAACCGGTGCATTCATAAGCCATGTCGGAGCATGATGATGCTCGACAGCGTGTCCATCGCCGGTCTCGATCTCGGCCGGTTCGCCCGCAAACTCAGGATGGCGGATTCCGAGCAGCGACGGGTCAACCTCCCCGCGGTAGTGGCCGAAAAACGTCATGAACCAAAGCCGGAACATGTAGTACGCCGTTATGCCGGCGGTTATGATGCCGACCGCGTAAAGCCACGGATGGCCGTGTTCGAGCGCGCCGTAGATGATCGCGTCTTTACTGAAGAATCCGGCCAGCGGCGGAATCCCGCAGATTGAAACCACGCCGATCGTCATCATCCAAAACGCAAACGGCATTCGTTTACGTAATCCGCCCATTCGCCGCATATCCTGTTCGTTCGCAAGGGCGTGAATGATAAGCCCCGATCCTAGGAACAATTGCGCCTTGAAGAACGCATGGGTAAAAAAGTGCGCGACGCCGCCTTCGTATGCACCAACGCCTACACCCATAATCATGTAGCCGATCTGCGACATCGTCGAATAAGCCAAGACGCGCTTGATATCCCACTGCGAGATCCCGAGCACCGCACCGACCAGCGCGGTCAACCCGCCGATCGTCCCAACGAGCAGCTGCGCATCCGAGGACGCATTCCACAGCGGCCAGCACCGCGCGATCAAATAGACGCCTGCAGTCACCATGGTGGCGGCGTGAATCAGCGCCGAGACCGGCGTTGGGCCTTCCATCGCGTCCGCAAGCCAGGTATGCAGCGGAACCTGCGCCGACTTTGCGGCCGCACCGATAAACAAACACGCACAGACCAGAAATAGTGATCCGCCCAAAACACCGACGTTGGCAAAGATATCGCCGTAAGACACCGAGCCCACGCGGCCGAACAGAATTAAAATCGCGAACAGGATGCCGACATCGCCAACGACGTTGATAACAAAGGCTTTTTTCGCGGCCGCCACCGCCGAGGGTTTCTCCGACCAGAATCCGATCAAGAAATACGACGCCAACCCGACCAGTCCCCAACCGACCAGCAGCCCAACGAAGTTGTCCGAGAGCACCAGCGTAAGCATTGCGAATACAAAGAAGTTGAGGTATGCAAAGAATCGCGCAAATGCCCGGTCACCGCTCATGTATCCAATCGAATAGACGTGAATGAGGAAGCCGACGCCCGTGATGATGAGCACCCACAGTAGCGAGAGCGGGTCGAGCAGTAACCCAAAATCAAAGCCGGTAAACCACGAGAATAACTGTTGATGCGCTCCCAGCGCGCCGCCCACGGTCTGCGTGCCGGCCCCCCAAGACAACAGCGCCGCGATAAATGATGCGCCCAGAATTACCGACGCAACCGTTCCGGAGAGCTGCTTTAACTGCGGTCCAAACGCCCAGCACAGAATCGAGCCCAGCAGCGGCAGCAGCCAGATCGCATACAGCAGCGGATAGCTTCCGTCCACCCCCATCAGATGATGCATTATTTTGTGCTCAACCCTTCATCAAGGCGACTTCGTCGACATCGACGTTGCGCGCAGTTCGAAAAACGACGACGACGATCGCTAGGCCGATAGCTGCTTCGGCCGCCGCTACCGTGATGACAAGAAAAGCGAAGATGTGGCCGGCATTGTTGATCCAGGCGCGCGAGAAGGCAAGAAAGAGCAGGTTTGCGGCGTTCCACATTAATTCAATCGACATCAGCATAATGAGCGGGTTGCGCCGAATCATCACACCTGCGACGCCGATGAAAAAGATCACCGCTGAAAGGCTGATGTAGTTGACGATTGCGACCGGCAGATTGGCTTCGTTCATCACTCGCCCCCGCGCACGATGGCTTCGCGCATCTGGCGCTCGACTTTGCGTGCGCGTCGTTTTGTCGGCGAGTACGGGCTCTCGTCGCCGGCGAGGACGACGACGCCGATTACCGCGACCATGAGAATAAATGCGGTGATCTCGAACGGAAGCAGGTTCGTGGTGAATAGCGCTTTGCCAAAGTCGGCGACGCTGCCGAAGACATCGGCTTGACCAGCGACACCTAGTACGGAGCCGCTTGCGCTTGTCGCCGGCGCGATAATGTGCGGAACTCGTGCGAGGCCGTAGGTTAGGCAGCCAAGGCCGATGAGCGCG
>JALYVT010000008.1 GCA_030853105.1 Vulcanimicrobiota bacterium | reverse complement strand
GTCCAAGCTCTAGCATCGGCGTCCCACCACACGTATTTTTTTCGTTCGCTCCACGGCTTGCCGTCGGGATCGGCGGATGCGCGGTTGTAGAGCATGCGGCGATTGGCCGGCCACGCGAAACCCCAGTCGAGCGATGTCCAGTCATCACCCGTGCGATTCTTGGCGCGGTGAGTCTGCGCATCCGGACAGACGCCGGTGTAAATCCAGCCGCCTGATGCCGTGCTGCCGTCGGCCTTCAGATCGGTGAATGTAGCGATCTGCTCGCCGGTATGAACGTCGAAGCCGTTGATCTCTTGCATCACCTTCAGCACGGATGGTTCGCCACGCTCGCGTTCGCGCTCATCTTCGTGCGGGTAGGTCCAAGTCATGTCCAAGATCGGGCGATCTTTCGAATCGCTCGACTGCGCGTATAGCGCCTTTAACCGAAGTCCAAGCTGATGGATAAACCACAGATCGCTCACGCTTTGCCCGATCGGTTCGATCGCTTTCTCATGAAACTGAAGCAGCCGGTTGGTGTTGGTCATGGTGCCGTCTTTTTCCAAGATCGTTGCCGACGGAATGTAGAAACATTCGGTCGCAATCTTGCTCGAATCGGCGCCCTCGCGTCGCCAGAACGAAGCGGTCTCGGTTTCGTAAAAATCAACGTTAACCATCCAGTCGAGCCGTTCCAGTGCCGCCTGCGTAAGTTCGGCATTCTGTCCGGACGCAGCCGGATTTTGTCCGATCACAAAGTAGCCTTTGACGGCGCCGTCTTTCATCGCAATGGTGGTGGGAAGCGTCGAGTGATCGCCGCTGCACTGCGGCAGATACTCGAAGCAGAAATCGTTCTCCGGCGTCGCGGCTTCTCCGTAAAATGCCTTGAGAAGCGAGATCACATATTTGGGCGTGTTTACCCACCAGCCTGTGGGCTTCGTATTGGTCTTCAGGTACTGCGCCAGGGTCTGTTCGTCGCGCATGATCGACGGCATCGGCAAGTAGCCTGGGAGCAAGTCGTACAGCGTAGCGATGTCGGTTGCACCTTGAATGTTGGCGTGACCGCGCAGGGCCATAACGCCGCCGCCCGGACGGCCGATATTCCCAAGCAGTAACTGTAGAATTGCGCCTGTGCGGATATACTGCACACCGACAGTGTGTTGTGTCCAGCCGACTGCGTATGCAAATGCAGTCGTTCGCTCGCGCCCGCTGTTGGCGGCGAGCGCTTCGCAGACTTCGAAGAACTTCTCGCGTGGCGTTCCGCAGAGCGACTCGACCATCTCGGCGGTGTAGCGCGAAAAGTGCCGCTTGAGGATTTGAAAGACGCAGCGTGGATGCTGCAGGGTCGGGTCGCGTTCTTCGTCTTCGAACCGCCAAGTATCGGTGTCGTAGGAGCCCGCGGATTGCCAACCTGAAAAGATGCCGTCGAGGTCCTCGGTATCTTGGAAGTCTTCGCTGACGATGCTCGACGCGTTGGTGTACGCAACCACATACTCGCGAAAATAGCGTTCGTTTTGCAGCAGCCAGTTGACGATCGCGCCTAGGAAGACGATGTCGCTGCCGCTGCGAATCGGCACGTAGAGATCGGCGACTGCCGAAGTTCGCGTAAAGCGCGGATCGACATGAATGATCTTCGCGCCGCGCTCTTTGGCTTCCATCACAAAACGGAACCCGACCGGATGGCACTCGGCAAAGTTCGAGCCTTCGATTAAGATGCAGTCGCTGTTCTTCAAATCCTGAAGAAACGTAGTTGCGCCGCCGCGTCCGAATGAGGTGCCTAGACCAGGCACCGTCGAGCTATGTCATATTCGGGCCTGATTTTCGATTGAGACCACGCCGAGGCTGTGCATCAGCTTTCCGAGCAGATAGTTCTCTTCCAGCCCAAACGTCGCACCGCCGAGCGACGCGATTCCAAGCGTATGATTGACGCGTTTCCCGTTCTTTTCGCTGACGAAGGTTTCATCGCGTGTTTTCTTTGTTAGTGCGGTTATGCGGTCCATCGCCCAGCTCAACGGCCGATCTTCCCAGCGATCGCTGAACGGTGGGCGATATTTGACCGTCGTCCATCGCTGCTCGTTAATAGTTAGGCCGAAGATCGCCGAGCCTTTGGGGCAGAGTTTTCCGCCCGAGATCGGACTCTCCGGATTGCCTTCGACATCCAGCAGTTCGCCGTCGGCGCTCACGTACGCAAGTGTCCCGCAGCCGACCGCGCAGTACGGGCAAACACTTGGAACCGCTTTTACGCCGGCAATGCGGCCGCGCAATGTTTTGGTTCGCTTGGATGCGACATTCGGGAGCGGCCCGATATGTTTCAGAATGGAGGTGAGGTCGATCGTCGGAGATTTCATTCTTATGTTGGCCTTATGTTGGCATCTCAAAGGTCGAGAGGATGAGCGTTAGGGCCAGAATGCCGAGGTAGACCGGCGCTGCCCATATGCCCAGAAACGAGTGCGCGAACAGAGCTATGGCGACCGCTATCGCTAACCCAATCGGCGTTACACGCGAGCTTCCGGCTATAAAGTCGTAAATCTCGGCCAGGTTCACGCGGTCACCGATTTGCGCGACGTGCGGAAGAGCAGAACCAGCAGCCCGCTAAGAACCAGGTAAAGTGCGATGATGATCGGCAGCGCTCCATCACCCGACCACCAGGCCAGACCCAATCCTTCACCGCTCCAAAACGTGCCGAACGAAAGCAGCATAATACCGACCACAAACTTCATCGTATTCTCAGGTACTCTACCGAACGGTTTGCGTAGCGCAAGACCCGCTCCGCAAACCAGGACGACCGCCGCAAGCGCGCCGATGCTTGCCCACAAGAACCCGCCGACCCCGGCTGCGCCGAACGTGATCACGATCACGATCACTTCAAGCCCTTCGAGCAGCACGCCGTTAAACGAGGTCGCAAAGCCGATGCGCTGAGCCTGCTGCTCGTGCTTCGCCGCTCGCAGCGCAGCAACTTCGCGCGCATAAATGGCATCCTCATCGTGCAGGGCCTTGCGTCCGGAGTAGCGCCAAATCGCTTTGCGCAGCCACGTGTAGCCGAACAGCACCAAGAAGAGTCCGACCGCCAGTTGCAGCGTGTGTACGGGAACGAGCCGAACGAGCGCCGGTCCCAGAACCCCCGCGATAATCGCGAGTGCGAGCAACGCCCAGGCTGCACCGGAAAGTGCGCTGCGCCAGCTCTGCGTGTACCCGACCGCCAGCACGATCGTCACTGCTTCGACACATTCGACAACTGACGCGACGAAGGTTGTGCCCGTCAAGACCCAATGGTTCACGGCTGCCTCATCGCATGTGCGAGAATTTTATTGAGGGTGCGGGGATCGACGGCATCCGGTTCGCTCCAATTCAAGGTCGCGCTTAGCTGCGAGTCGTAGGCGGTTCGCTGGTTGGTTTCGGTGATGCTTACCCGTGGCGTGACTGCGGTAAACGGCGGTTGCGTCGGTTTAGTGTCGAATGCGGCGTACATCGGTCGAGCGGTCGCGTCGTAGATCGAGAGCGGGTGCAGGCCGAGAATGAGCTCGATGGTGTGCAGAACGCTGACGGTTGAATAGTGCGCGTGATAGACACCCGGACGCGCATAGGCGCTTGCGAGGTAAAACGTCGAGCGCTGATTGCTGACATGATCGGGGCCGTTCTGCGCATCATCTTCAAGTGCGAAAATCGCAGTTGAACGCCAATACAGCGAATGTGAGACCGCATCGACTAAGCGCCCAAGCGCGTAGTCATTGTTGGCGACATACGCGCGCGGAGTCGGTTTGCCGGCTTGCGTTCCGGAGGTGTGATCGTTGGGAAGATAGACGATCTCCAACCGCGGAAGATTCTTGTTGTGGACGAACGCCCGAAACTCGCGCGACCACTCATTGACTCGGTCTTGATCGCTGTAGCCGAGGTCCCAGCCGCGATAACGCAGATCGACATGCCCGCGCAGACTCGCGCGCGCCGCTGGGGTGAGCGAATTTAACTTCGCATTGTAGACGACGGACTCACCATAATCGCGATAGGAAATGTGAACTGCCGCTGCGGCGTCCCACAGATAGCCGCCGTGTGGAACACTCGCGCCGACCTCCGACTCAAAATCATACGGATCTCGCCGTCCGCCATAGTCGGCTGGCCAAAACCGCTCCAGGTAGTCGTTGGCAAACCCAGCATCGGTCCAGTTGTGACCGTCGGCGCTGACTTGCGCGTTCGCGAATGCGTTATCGAAAATACCGAAGCGTCGCGCCATTGCGTGCTGATTTGGCGTAATCTTCTCGCCAAACCAAACGAGGTTCGGATCGCCGTTCGCATGCGCCAAATCGCCGAGAACTTGATCGTACGAGCGATTCTCTTTAATAATATAGATGACGTGTTTGATCGGCCCGTTTGCGTGCACTACGGTTTGTGCCGGCGCCGTCCATGTCGGCGATGCATTGCGAACCACATCCTGATTCGGTGCAATCGCTCGCAGATCGACGGCACGAACCGAGCCGTCGAGCGTCGCCGCCACATACCCGGTGCGCTTTTTGGCAAACGGATCAAATTGCGGGTTCGGTCGAGTCCCTTCGCCCTTGCCGTCGGCAATGTAGAGGGTTGAGCCTGCGATCGCGAGCCCGCTCGGGTACCAGCCGGTCGGGATGCGTTCGATGACCTGGTTGTTTTTTACGACAACTACGGAGTTCTGCGCACCGCAACTTATATAGAGGGTGCCGTCTGGTGAAACAGCGAGAGCATTCGGTGATGCGCCGTAACCGCCCAAATGAGCTGCGTGCAAACCGAGATTGAGTTGCGTGGCCGGTCCGTAGACAGGTCGAAGGTTTTCCAAACCTCCTGCGCTGCTGGCCTGCCTATGGCTAATTTCAATGCTGGTTAGAGCGTCGTCATCGCTGTCGGTAATGTAGAGGTAGGTTTTCAATAAATTGTTTGGATTGCTCCAAGTCGCCAGGGCGACCGGATGGCGCCCAACTGGAATTGTTGCAACTGTTCCGTCTGGAAGGTTGATGTAACTAAGCGTGGAGTCGCCGCGATTTGCAACATAGAGGCTCTGATTGCCCCCCAAAAAAGTGAGACCGCTCGGGTGGGAGCCGACCTTAAACGTGCGCGTAGTTCCAGGCGTCACGATGTCGGCGACGGTCACCTGGTCGGTAAGGTCGTCGCTAATTGCGAGCAGCTTTTTATCGGGTGAAAGTGCAAGCGCGCTCGGCCAACTGCCTTTCCCCGTTGAGATTGTCTGCGTTATCGACTTGGCGGCGATGTCGATGAGGAGCGCGGCGTCAAGATTCGCGCCGGCGATCCATACATGGCTGTCGTCTTGCCAGACCGGCTGCCCGAACGCACCCTTGAGCGGAATGAGCGCTACAACCTCGAGCGTCTTCGCGTCAAGAATGCGCAGAGCCGGCGGATTGTAACCCGATTCTACGACGGCAAGCTTGGAGCTATCCGGTGAGAGCGCGATCCCTTGCGGCATCGTTCCGGTTATCGCGACCGCACCGCTCGGCGGATTGATTCGCCAGCCGCTGGGTAAAGTAATCGCGTGCGTCGCGGCGAGCGCTCCCGTTGCGCATAAACCGGCTAATGCAAGCAGAATCATCGCACGGTTCGGCATACCCGGGGACTTATCGCGAGAACCGCCGATACTCCTGGATTCGTTCGAGAGGAGCGCGCGCGAAATTCCGGAAGCCAGTCGGTCCTTCAGCACCTGCCAGGAGAGAGTCGTGGACCTTTCAGCAATAACCGTGTATGCCGGCGGCGAGTTCCGCAAATATGACGATGCCAAGGTTGGTTTGCTTACGCACGGGCTGCAGTACGGCACCGGCTGTTTCGAGGGAATCCGCGGGTATTGGGACGCAGATGCAGGTGAGTTGAATCTGCTGCAGCTTGCCGAGCATTTCGATCGCTTAGCGCTCTCGGCGAAGATGCTCTTAATGAAGCTTCCGCATAATACGCCCGAGTTGATTAAGATCACGACCGAGCTCTGTGCGCTCAACCAATTTGAAAGCGATATCTACGTTCGCCCGTGTACGTACAAAGCCGCCGAAGACATCGGTGTACGCCTGCACAATGTGCCGGACGCATTTGCAATTATCCCGGTGCCGTTCAGCCGCTATCTGGATGCCTCGGAAGGTTTGAAAACCTGCGTAAGTTCGTGGCGGCGCGTCGACGATTCGTGTGCCCCGCCGCGCGCCAAGATTACCGGACTCTATGTGAACTCGGCGCTTGCCAAGAGCGAAGCAATCGAGAACGGCTACGATGAGGCGATCTTGCTCTCGCACGATGGACACGTCTCCGAAGGGTCGGCGGAGAATATCTTCCTCGTTCGTAATGGCATTTTGTACACACCCGACCCGTCGCAGAACGTGCTCGAAGGCTGTACCCGCCGCTCGATCATGGAGTTGGCCAAAGATGAGTTCGGCATCAAAGTCGTCGAGCGCTCGATCGATCGCGGCGAATTGTATTCCGCCGACGAACTCTTCTTCACGGGAACCGCCGCCGGCGTCATGCACGTGCAATCGGTCGATCGCCGAATGGTGGGCGCCGGCACAATCGGTCCCGTAACACGCAAACTCGCCGACCTTTACAACCGCGCAATCCGCGGCAAAGAACCCAAATACACCCGCTGGCTCACCCCCGTCTACGCCGGCCGCAAAACGCCCCTCGCCGCACACAGTTAGCAGTCGGCTCGGCAATTTTTCTACCAGGTCGTACGCACCGGATATTGTGCGATCTCTGCATCGGGTGTTAGGATGACGAGGCCATGTGCGATGGCTTGGCATATGAGAATGCGATCGAATGGGTCTTTATGAAAAGCGGGCAGTTTCGGTAATTGACAAACCGAGTGCTCGTCAATTGAGAGAGATGAAATCGCATGCGCCTCGCGTTGGGTGGCGACGAACTTGCCCGGCGGAGACGGTAGCGGAAGTTTGCCGAGCCGATGTTTCACTAAAATCTCCCAAACCGAAGCTGTACTGAGGTAGACTTCGTTGTTCGGCGTTGCAAAGCACTTCCGAGCGGTTTCGGAGAGTGCAGAGTTGTCACTTACCAACCAGAGAAACGTGCAAGTGTCTAAGAGAAGCCGAGTCATTCGTGACCCTGGAAACCCGCTATCACATCCTCCGGCAATGGGTCGAAGAACGAGTCTGGGACCTTCAACAGCCCTGCCGCGAGCCCAATCGGGCGCTCCGTCCGAACCTTTGCCGGAAGGCCTCGGATCTCTGCAATAGGTGTGTTTCGGCGGCATAACACGACTGTCTCGCCCTCCTCAATTTTCGCGAGGTACTCGGAGAGGTGCGTCTTCGCATCATGGACATTCACGCGGATCATACCTTACCTTAGTCCACTAAGTTAGTCATGTCAAGGACCCCGGCACCTTGTCGGCATCTTTACCGAACGGCGAGCACCGCGAGAATGAGCGCGGGTGGGAGAACGAGCGCACCCCTCGCAAGGAAGTGCCATGCGGTAACGTTGATCCCTTCGCGGCGTAGGGCGATCAGCCAGAGCAACGTTGCGAGCGATGCAGAGACCGACAGATTCGGACCGAGATCGACCGCGACGACGGAAGTTCGAAGAATTACCGGCGAGTGTACATGCAGCAATGCATGGGCGGTCGCAAGCGCGATAGGCAGATTATTGAGCGCACTCGATCCGATGGTTATTGCACCGGCGACCGAGAGTTTTGATGCGAGCGGACTGAGCGTTTGGGCAAATGCGAAGAATCGCTCCGATAGAAGAAGCGCGCCGGCCTGATCTAATGCGGCGACGATTACGAACAATCCACCGACTAGCGGCACGATGGACCAGGTTATGCCGCGCAGAACCGCCGATGCGTAGGACCGATCGCGAGCCGCACTAATGAGCAATGCGGAAATACCGAGAGCAAGGGTTGTATACCCGATTGAGTACCCGAGAAAGGATGCGACAACTAAAGCAACTGCGCAGAATCCGACGAGCCAGAGTGAAAACCGCCGCTCTGCGTCGAGCGGTACCGGCCCCGTTGCTGCAAAGGCGCCTCGCAAGTCTCGTCGGCAGATAAAAAACAGCATGAGTGCGGTTGCGGCGACACCGACGAGTGACGGAAGCCAAAACTCTGCCACCCAAGCCGACAGGATCGGCGGAAAACCGTGAAATAGCACGAGATTCGCCGGGTTGGATATCGGAAAGATAAAGCTCGCAGCATTTGAGACAAATGCGCAGGCAAAGAGATACGGCATCGGCGTCAGGTTGGCGCGCTTGACGACGGCGTAAACGGCCGGCGTTAGTACGACGGCGGTTGCGTCATTCGACAGGAGCGCCGTCACGAGAATACCCGCAAGATACAGCAGCCAGAAGAGCTGCGTTCGCGATTCGCGCGCGCCGCCTAACGCGCGCGAAGCAAGCCACTCGAAAACTCCGCCGTGTCGCGCAACTTCGGCAAGCATCATCATGCCGATCAAAAACAGATAGACGCTGATCCCTTGCGCGAACGCTTGCAGCGCGTGGGGAAACGAAATCGCGCCGAAAAGCACGAGAGCGAGCGCACCGATTGCAGCCCACGTCCATTCCGGAATCTGCTTTGGACGCACTAAGATCGCTAAAATTGCCGCGACTGAGATGACCCAGGTCAGTACGATTTCGATTTGGCTCAAAGAGCGGAGAGTCTACCCGCCGCCGTTGGGATCGCTGGTTGGGTGCGGCTTCGGGGTGGCGACCGGGTTTTGCCCCCAGAACGGAGCGTCGGTCGGCGTGTTCGTTTGCGTCTCTTGCGCATCGGCTTGCGGGGTGATCGGCAGTGTCATGCCGTTAGCATCGCGCCAGTCGGCGAAGTTCAGTAGATCATCGTAAGCGGTTCGCGATACTTTGCGAATGAAGCGGCGGCCCGCACCTAAGGACGGCAGCCCGGTCGTCATCACCGCGATAACATACGGTTCGCGGCCGGCATAGACAATGCCGACGTCGTTGAGCGTATCATCCAGCGAACCGGTTTTATGGGCGATCTGCAGATCAGTCGGCAGCGGCTGAGGAACCAGTGTATTGATTTGATCGGCCTCAAGTATCGCAATCATCTGCCGTGAAGACCACTCGTCGATGAGTTTATCGTGCGCCATCTTCGAAAGCAATCGAACCATATCCGCCGGCGAGCTGCGCAGCGTATTGCGAATCCCCCAGCCGTCCGTTCGGATAAAATCGGCGAGTTTGGTGTGATGCAGCCCGAGTTCGGCCATCGTGCGATTGATGCGAGCGCGACCCACCAGCCGTATTAACATATTTGCCGCAGTATTGTCACTGACCGTAATCATAGCGGTCAACAGCTGCGAGACCGGAAAGCCGGTTCCGGCGTGGGCATCGCAGATTGAACCCGAACCCCAATCCTTATCGGATGCGCGCAGTCGGACGCGCATATTTAAGTCGAAGCTGCCGAGCGCGAGCTGTCGAAAGACCTCGACCATTACGGGTATTTTGATCGTCGATGCCGCGGGCATACTCACGCCCGCATTAACCGAGCTAGTGAGGCCGGTTGCCAGGTCTTGAATCTCAAGTCCAATGTGCCCGGGCGCGCGCATCGACATCGCGGAGAGTTGCGATTGCAGGAGCGCGAGTGGCGCGGGAGTGATCGCTGCTCGCGCGACGATGGGAAGGCCCATGAACAGAACGAGCGTCGCGGCGACGAGCCGCATCAGTACGGGACTCCGTCGGCGGCCGGTGCGCGCACGCGCCCCGTCAATCCAGCGAGCGCGATCAGCGCGGCCAGATACGGAAGAGCCTGCATCAATTCGCTCGGGATGCTTCCGCCTTGCAGTGAGAATTGAAGTGCCTCCAAAAACCCAAAGATGATCGCCGCACCGGCAGAACCGAAGGGCGTCCAGCGTCCGAAAATGATCGCCGCAAGCGCGATGAACCCGCGACCGGCAGTCATTCCATCCGAGTAGATATTCAGTTCACCCACCGACAAGAATGCCCCGCCCAGAGCAGCAAGCGCCCCGCCGACCGTTACGGCGAGCAACCGCAGACGCAATGGATTTAGTCCGGCATTTTTGACTGCACGCGGATTCTCGCCGCAGGCGCGCACGCGCAAACCCCATGGCGTTCGATACAATGCAAAATGCAAGCCGAACGCACAGAGAAACGCTAAAACGATCAGCCACCAGTAATTTGCGCCGAGCCCGTTCACTTGCGGACTGGCGCCGGGCTGATTGAAGATCAGTACGAGTCCGAATGCTGCACCGCCGCTGCAGATCAGATTGATGCCGACGCCGGCGACGATTTGATCGACCTTAAACTTCGTCGCGGCAACGCCGAGAACCAATCCAAAGAACGCGCCGATGATAATTCCCGCCAGCACACCGAGCAACGGACTTCCGGTTGCGTTTGAGACGACGACCGCCGTAAACGCTCCGGCCGCCATCATGCCCTCTAATCCGATATTGATAATGCCCGAACGCTCGCCGAGCATTCCGCCGAGCGCGGCATACATAATCGGCGTTGCTTTCGTTAAGGTCAACAACCCAAACGCGGCGAGCATCCCGAGACTGCCGTTCATGCCGGTGCCTTTTCGGATGCGATTGACACGTAGCGTCGCGCGGCGAGCACGAGAATGATGAGGCCCTCAATGACATGAATGGCATCTTTGGGAACTTGTGCGCTAGCCTGCATTGCCAGTCCCCCGGCCTCTAAAATGCCGAAGCCGAAGGCGGCGACGCAGACCCAGAGCGGGTCAAGATCGGCAACCAGCGCGACCGCAATTGCTGTGTATCCATAACCTGGGCTAAGCGAAGTGTTGAAGCGATGTAGCACACCGCTCACGATAGTCGCTCCGCCCAGGCCCGCGATCGCTCCCGATAAGGTCATCGCGGCAAGCGTTATGCGACCCATATTGACGCCGTTGCGTCGCGCGGCTTGAGGTGCGTCGCCTGCCGCACGCAGTTCATATCCGAAGACCGTTCGGCGAAAGACAAAGCGCAAGCCGATCGCGACTGCGATTGCGATCAGAATCGCAATGGTCAGCCGGGTATCCGGAATCAGCACCGGAAGCCAGCCGCTGATCGGAAGCGTAGCGGTCTCCGCGCCCGATGCACCCGCGCCGCGCAGCAGACCGCCCACCAGATAATTGGCGAGATAGATCGCGATAAAGTTGAGCATCAGCGTCGAGATAATTTCGTTTGCGCCGAACCGCGCTTTCATCGCGCCGGCAATCGCGCCCCACAGACCGCCGCCGATCAAGCCGGCGGCCAACAAAACAACAATTGAAATGAACGCGGGGGCATGCAGATGTTCGCCGACTCCACCGGCAAGCAGTCCGCCGATAATCAATTGCCCCTCGGCGCCGATATTGAAGAGCCCAGCGCGAAATGCAAGACAGATACCGAGTGCCGGAAAGAGCAGCGCTGTCGTCTGCACTAGCGTCTCCGCGATTTGACTCCTTCCGCCGAGCGCGCCAACGATGAGCGCGGAGAAGCCGTCGATCGGGTTTACGCCCGCAATCAGCATTGCAATCGCGGCAAGCAGAATAGCCAAGCCGATTGCTCCGATCGGCCCCGCAATGAGTGGCCGCAAGCGTTTCATTACGCCGCGCCCGCCATTAAACAGCCGATCCGCTCTCGATCGATCGCGTCGCGTTCAAATTGACCGACTACTTCACCGCGATAGAGTACGAGCACCCGATCGGCGAGCGTAAGAATCTCATCCAGCTCAAACGAGATCAGCAGCACTGCGGCACCCCGATTGCGCGCCTCAATTAAGCGTGATTGAACCAGCGCCGCCGCACCAACGTCGATTCCCCGAGTGGGCTGATACGCAAGCACAAAATCCGGCGAGCCGTGAAGCGCCCGTCCGACAACGATCTTCTGCTGGTTTCCGCCCGAGAGCGTCTTGACGGCGACGTCCAACGAGGCGGCTCGCACATCGAAGCGTTCTGCAATGGCCTGCGCGTCCCGCCGCGCGGCTTTATGATCGAGCAGCATTCCGCGGCGAACCTTCGGATTGTGCTGTCGTCCGAAGACGGCGTTTTCGACGATCGACCAATTCATCACCAGGGCTTCGTTGTGACGGTCTTGCGGAATGATCGTACGCGTTCCCAAAATACCGAGTTTTCCGCTAAACGGTAAAACGCCGGCAACGGCGTCGGCAAGGGCGCTCTGCCCATTTCCCTCAACCCCGGCGATTCCAACGATCTCACCGCTGCGCACCTCAAAGGTGAGGCGTTCAATTCGGCCGCCCCCGGCTCCGGCGCTGAGTTGCTCCGCCGAAAAACATGGATGCGGCTTTGTTAGCGCGCGCGCAGCCACCCGCGGCAGGTCTCCGCCGACCATCTCGCGTGCGATAGCGTCGATCGTCGCCGCTTTTGTATCGAGGTTGGCAATGATTCGGCCGTGGCGCATGACGCTAATGCGTTGGCTGTAACTGATGACTTCCTGGAGTTTGTGGGTGACGATTAATATCGCGACGCCGCGCTGCGCGAGTCGTGTTATGGTTGCGAAGAACCCGTCGATCTCAGCGGGTGCGAGGGCCGCCGTCGGTTCGTCCAACAACAATACCCTCGGTTCGCGTTCGAGTTCACGCAGCAATTCAACCCGCTGCTGTATGCCGATAGGCAGATTCTCGACAAAGGCATCCGGATCAATCTCCAGACGATTCGCCTGCGCGAGCGTTGTGACTCGCGCCTTGGCGGCAACCGCATCAATCGCGAAGCCGTTACGAGGCTCGCGCCCCAGCATGATGTTCTGCCAGACGCGCAGCCGTCCAACCAATTCGAAATGCTGATGAACTAATCCGACCGTGCCCATCGTGGCGACGGTGCCCGCGTCGGCTCGAACGGCGCCGAACGCAATATTCGCAAGGGTTGATTTTCCGGCTCCGTTTTCGCCGACCAGCGCGTGAATCTCCCCGGGAAAGATGTCGAGGTCGGCGTCCGCGACCGCAACAACCCCGGGATAGGTTTTGCGGATGCCGCGGAGTGAAAGTGCCGGTTCCAGAGAGTTACAACTTAACCGGCTTGAATGCAGCGAGTTCAGCGCGAGTGCTGGGCGGATGAATCCGTCCGTTTTCAATCGCCTGCGCAAGTCTATTGACGCGAGCGATATTCGCAGCGCCGATTATTGAACGCGTGTATTGAAAATCCGTCAGCGAGATTCCGTGATCTTTTAGACCAAGGATAACGTGACCGTGAGTCGGATGATTCGCTTGCGCGCTCTGAGCGACATTGAATACGGCAACATCGACGTGCTTGACCATGCTGGTTAAAACCTTGCCGGGCAGCAAGCCGTCTTGATTGGAGTCAACCCCGATCAGGTAGTCGCCTTGGCGGTTCTTCACCGCATCGATTGCTCCGAGCCCGGCCTTGCCGGCGGCTGCGTAGATAATGTCGGCGCCGCCGCTGTACAGCAACCCAGCTAACTCTTTGCCGCTCGCGACATCGTCAAAACTTCCAACGTATTTCGTATCGACGGTCGTTGACGGATCAATCTGATGTGCACCGGCGGCAAAACCAGCTTCGAACTTCACCAGCAGCGGGATATCCAGGCCGCCTAAAAACGCAATATGGTGCGACTTGCTCACGAGCGCGGCCAAAGCGCCGGCCAAGAACGAGCCGTCCTCTTCTTTGAATGTCACCGAGGCAACATTGGGATCCGCCACGATCGCATCAATGATTGTATAGTCCTGTTTGGGGTTCTGCTTTGCGACCGTATCGAGGTCTTTTGCCATCAGATTTCCGACCGCATAAATTTCGGCCGGGTGGATATTGGTCAGCGTCGTAAGGTTGGGTTGGTAATCAGCAGCTGAGCGAGATTGCAGGACTTGAATGTGCGCGCCGAGTTCACTCTTAGCGCGTTCGAGGCCGGCATACGCGGAGTCGTTGAACGATTTGTCACCGAGCCCGCCGGTGTCGGTGACCATCCCCAGGCTGAACTGGCCCGGTTTGGTTGTCTGGCCGGCGCGATGTCCGCACGCCGCAAGTGCGGCAATGCAAACGGCAAGTAGGAGAAATGTCCCAAGCGGCTTCATCTTCATCGCGCAAAATTACGCCTAACGGAGGCCATCGCCTCTCTGCAGAACCACTACGGATGCAATCTTTGGACCTACGGGTTGTTCCGCCTCGGCGCTGGAGCGAGGAGCTGGGCGGTATTCGCTGGCTTCCGCGGTTGATCGATAAGACGCGTGCGGCGCTTGCGGGTACGCTTGGTACCTATCTCTACGGACAGAGCCCGGTCGATCGTGACTTTTTGCGCGCGCTCAATATGCGCTATCGTGAGTTCACGCGCATCGTTGAGGAGTCACCCGATGACGGCGCGGTACTGGCGGCGTTGCGCGCGCGCGGCAGCCTTGAGGCGGTGCAGCAATTCAGCGAGACGCTGCCGGCAAAGCGCGGCTGGTTTCTGTGGGTGCTCGATGTTGACGACGGTTATGCCGGTAAGTACTGGCAGATCGTGAAGGCGCCGGTAAACGGTGCATCGGCGCTGTTTACCGGCTTCATCAAATCCCGCTGGCCTTCGCGTGCGATCGAACTGCCTTCAAAAACGGAGTTACCGTGAGTTCTGTTGTCCATCAGCTTGCCGAGCGCATCGATATCATCGGCGTTCCGATGGATCTGGGGGCCAGTCGGCGCGGTGTCGATATGGGGCCTTCGGCCGTGCGATACGCGAAACTTCACGAACGTCTCATGCGGCTTGGAATAGCGAAGATCGTCGATCATGGCAACCTGAATGTTCCGGTGCGCGAGTCGGCCGGTTCCTCTGAGGGCAGCGCAAAGTATTTGGATGTGATACAAGCGGTCTGTTCCGAGTTGGCGGAGACCGTCTCGCAGTCAGTTGGCGCCGGCGGGTTTCCGATTGTACTCGGCGGCGATCACTCGATCGCAATGGGAACTCTCCAGGGACTTGCACGAGCACGGAAAAAAACGCCCGGCCTTGTGTGGGTAGACGCGCACAGTGACATCAACAATCCGCAGTCTTCGACGTCGGGTAACGTACACGGAATGCCGCTGTGGTTTGCGCTTAATAGCGGATTTGCAGATCCGAAGCGGACCGTGCAGATCGGATTGCGGGACGTCGATAGCAGTGAAAAGCGAATCTTGGCGGAGTCCGGAGTGCGCGCATTTTCGATGAGCGATGTGGACCGGCTTGGGATGCCGCGGATTATGGAAGAGGCGATTGCGATCGCCGGAGCCGGCGCAAACAGCGTTCACGTATCTTTTGATATGGACGGGATCGATCCAAGTGAAGCGCCGGGCACCGGCACGCCGGTTAAAGGCGGTTTGAGCTATCGGGAGGCGCATTTAGCGATGGAGATGCTGGCCGAATCAGGCACGCTCGGATCGATTGAGATGGTGGAGATCAATCCAATCTTAGACCATCGCAATCAAACCGCGATTCTGGCGGTTGGATTGATTCTTTCAGGGCTGGGAAAATCGATCTTGTAACCGCAGCGTACGTGCGCGGCTACGGACTCGGGCGGGCGGGCGCAATGCGTTCGCTCGCTGCATTTTTTGCCGAACGCAATCCCGACATCTTCGCCGTCTGCGAGATCGACGCGGGTGATGCGTTGGCACTCGCAACGCGCTTCGAGCGGCAATGGGCCTACCGAGGCTCGCAGGCGTTGTTCTGGAGCCGGAGGTTTTCTGCGACTCGCGTCTACGATGAGTACCTTCCGTTTGCAGCGGTTCGTCCGTTTGAGCGGCGAGGCTTGGTTCGCGTCGAAGGAGAGCTGGACGGTGAAGCATGCACGCTTATTACGACGCAACTCGCGGCCGAACGTGAAGCGCGAATTCCGGAACTGCGGACGCTGCGCAAAATGCTTCGCGCTGTCGAAAATGCTGCGCTGCTGTTCCTGCATTCACCGATCAAGGGGCGAGGATTCTCCGATCTTAAATTTGCGCGTGCCGATCATCCGGGTTTAGGAAAGGATGCCGAGCGCGTCTACGTCAAGGATTTACCAGCCGAGAAGATCGTCTTTGATACGCTAGAGCTTTAGTTCAGCGGATTTTTCGCAGGCGATTCCGCCCCCGCAAACGGCCGGATCCCAATTTGCGCTCGCGAGCATCGAGCGGATTTGTGATTCCACGGCGGGGTCTTGCGGCGGATGAAAGGTGATGCTTTTCGTCTTCCCGTCGTCGCCGACCACGACCACCACCGTGACGCCGAGTTTGAAGCGAGCTTGCAACGCACTCTTCACGCGCGGATCGAGTACCGGCGTATCCAAGGTTGCTCCGAACGGCATGACCCCGCCCGCATCGTGTCCGTTCGCTTGTGCGACCACCTGCGTCGGTGCGGCGCTTCGCTGCGGCGGCGCACTGGTTTGCGTGGCAACGGGCGGCGCAGCGTTCGCGATTTCAGTCGTTTGCGCAGGCGCTTGCGGTGCCGCGGCAACTTGAGTCGCTTGTTCAGAGACGGACGGAGTGTTCTGCTGGGCGCGCTTTAGCGAGTGCTGAACCGCTGAGCGACGTACGGCTCCACGATGCAGCGGCGCCTTTCGGGGCGCGGCTTTGGCAACCCGCCGGGGTTCAGAGACAACGCGTTTGGTCGGGGACGGGGTTGTAATTTGCATACGTGAGAGCCGCGCAAACGAGATGTTTTCAATCGGTTCGGCGACGCTAGCCGCCGGCGATAGCAGCGCGGGCCAAAGCAAGGCAAGACAAAAATGCAGAAAGACCGAGCCCAGCAGCGCCCATCCGAGCATTCGATTATCCGTCCAACGCGGTTTGCCCATCTCGTGCCCCTTCTAGGCGAGAAACGGTGCCACCCGGCCGGCTGTGACTTCCGGCAGGGCGCGGCCCGACTTTCTGGGTAAGGACGCGCGTATGATCGCAACCGATATCGTCCTCTACCAAGCCGAGTGGTGCCCTTACTGCGCGCGCGTCCGCGACGTAATGACCGATCTGCTCTTGGATTACAAAGTGATCAACGTGCCCCGTGACCACGGTCAACGCGAGATCGTCAAGAAAGTCTCCGGTCAGACGGGTATACCGGTCATGGTCGACGGCGATACTGTGCTGGATGATGATGACACGATTATTCCGTATTTGAAAAAGAAATACGGCTAGCGAATTAGCAGACAACTGAGTCCGCCGGCGACGATCGCGCCTGTTGCTGTGGCTGCGAAGTTGACGACGTCGTTGCTCATCCACGAAAGGCCGCGCACGATATGCGTGTTTGCGCCGCAAATATGAGGTTCGGTCTCGCAGTTGCGTTCACACGCCCGGCAGTAGCGCAGTGTCTGCAGAGTCGCCCCTAAGACGGAGTCCACGAGAGCGCCGCAGACTCCGCCGATTGCGACCGGAAGAAAGGCCGCAACCCCGCCGCCAAACGCTACCACGGCAACCAATACTGCACCGAACAATTCGGCGAGCGTGCCGACGATCGTGATTCCGCCGGAGAGCCCGGCAGCGATGGGCTTGCCGGTGAAAATTGAACGTGGCACTGCGTTTGCGAGCGTCCCGATTTCGGTCCCCCAGGTATCCGCGGCCGCCGCTGCAAAGGCGCCTGCAAACGCTGCGTGCCACCAAGAATGTCCCGACATCGCGGCGATAGCGCATACGGCCGCCACACCGCCGTTTGCAAAGACTTGCATAGCGTCGCGTGCTCCGTGTTTGCCGACATCGACGAAGCTTCGTTTGCGCGCCCTTCCAATTCGCGATAACAGCACAGCCGGAATAAAGAATGCGAACAGCACAAAGGCATTGGGCCAACTGCCCGCACCAAAAACGCCGGCGCCGACGACGATTGCGGCAAGTCCGCCTGCGAAGGTTAACGTGCCGGTTCGCCATGCGGCAAACGCGACGATGGCCGCCCAAAACGCGCCCAGGTCGAAGTCGGTTATCGGGCGGAGACTAAGCCAGTTGATGATGTGAGATGTCGCTCCAATGCGTCGAGCAAGCCGTCGGCGGTGTATTCGTCGGCGACAACATCGACCTGCAACCCGCACTCCTGGGCGGCTTGCGCAGTAACCGGACCGATGCAAGCGATAAGTTTTCCGGCGGTCTGTGCGAGATGTGTACCATGCAGGTTGTGAACGAAACCGTTGACGGAGCTCGCACTGGTAAACGTCAGAATATCACTTGTCGTGACTGCCGATGTCGTCTGCGGACTGTCGATTACGACGGTTTTGTACGCACAAATCACGCGAACATCGCAGCCGTGCCTGCTAAGGATGCTCTCCAATACATCGCGGCCTTCTTGCGCGCGCACGATCAGAATATGGTCCTTGGGGCTCGCTCGCTCCAGCAATTCGCGTGCAACGTCCTCGCTGATAAATGTTGGAGGCACCAGATCTGCGATCACGCCGCGTGCGTTCAAAGCCTGTGCGGTTTTCGGACCAACAGCGGCTACCTTCGCATGACTCAAGGCGCGCGTATCGCGACCAAGCCGGTGGAGTTGATCGAAGAATGCGCTCACGCCGTTGACCGAGCTGAAGACAATCCAGCCGTACTCCCCGACGTGTGCGATTGCCTCGTGAATGCTCGCCATGTCATTGGCCGGTTCGATTCCGATTGTTGAAGCAATGATCGCTTGCGCGCCGCGGCTGCATATCTGTTGAGCGAATTCGGCGGCCTGCAGCGTGGGGCGCGTCACCAAAATGCGCTTCCCAAATAACGGCGCGGTATCGAACCACGCGATCTGCTCGCGCACTTTAACGACATCGCCGATGACGACGATTGCCGGCGCACCGATGCCGGTTCGCTCGACTTCATCCACCAGCGTTCCCAGAGTCGCAACCAGCGTCTGCTGGGTGGGGCGGGTGCCTTCGCGTATCACCGCGACGGGAGTAGTCGCCGGTAAGCCGTGCGTGCGCAATTGCGCGGTGATTCCGGCGAGATTTCCCATTGCCATGAGCAGGATGAGGGTTTGGTGGGGATCGGCGAGTTTGCTCCAATCGATGGTTGTTTCCGGCTTGGTCGGGTCTTCGTGTCCGGTAACAACAGTGAAGGCGGTGTTGTGATCCCGATGCGTTATCGGAATCCCGGCGTATGCGGGCGCCGCAAGTGCAGAACTGATCCCCGGGACGATTTCAAACCCGATTCCGGCTTCGCGCAGCGCTTGCGCTTCCTCGCCGCCGCGTCCAAAAACAAATGGATCGCCGCCTTTCAGGCGCACGACCCGCTTTCCCGCACGCGCTTTTTCAATCATCAGCGATTCGATCTGGTCTTGAGCGAGCGTATGTTGCCCTGCACGTTTGCCGACGTAGATTTTCTCGCAATCCGGCGACGCAAGCGATACGATTGCATCTGAGGCCAGGTAGTCGTAGAGCAGAACATCGGCACCTCGCAACGCCGCCGCCGCCTTTAACGTCAACAGGCCCGGGTCGCCCGGGCCTGCGCCGACTAAGAAGACCTTTCCGGAAGTGTTATTCTTCGACATCGATCGACCGCAATGCCGGCATCAGACTGCCGACCGCTTCGGCAATATGGAGATCGAACAGCTCGTCCAGCATTCGTGCGTGCGTCGCCGCTTCAGCGTGATTGCTCACCGCCTTCTCGCGAATCTTGGTGACCGCGCTGTGCAGCAGCTTCGAGACAATCGTCATCGACATTCCGGTCACCAGCATCCGCTCGCGTTCAGTCAGGTCCGGACAGCGAGCGAGGAGTCGGTCCAACTCGATGCTGCGGATTGATTCCGCCTTTTGAGTTAGCGAGGAAATCACTGGAACGGCCACGCGAGACTGATACCAGTTCCCGAAGCGGTCGATAAACTCATCGATGATCTCTTCGACTTGTGGAATCGCTTCCCGTCGAACGGCGATGCGCTCATCGACGACGTTCTGTAAGCCGTCAATATCGATCAGCGCGACATTCGGGATCCGCGCGACCAGCGGATCGGCGTCGCGCGGAACTGCGACATCGATGATGAACAATGGACGCTCCGGCCGCAGCGACATTGCGGCACCGACGTTCTTTTCGTTAAGAATGAAGTGCGACGCGCCGGTCGAGGTAAGCACGATATCGGCGGCCGCTAGTGCATCGGTGAGTCCGGGCATCTCGACCGCGTGACCGAAGCCAACCTCGGCGATAAGGTCTTGTGCGCGCGTCATCGTGCGGTTGGATACAATGAGCCGCTGCGCTCCCTCGGCTCGCAGCCGCTTTACAGCGGTGCGCGCCATCTTACCGGCGCCGATGACGACAACCGATTTGCGTTCCAGCGAACCTAAACGCGCCTTCGCGCTTTCAATGGCGGCAGTCGCAATCGAAATCGACTCATCGCCGATTCGCGTTTGGGTTCGTGCCGATTTCCCCGCATTAAGCGCTTCGCGGAACAGCCGGTGAAGCGACTTCCCGAGTGAACCGGCGTGTTGGGCCTGGATGTAGGCCTCTTTCACTTGACCCAAGATTTCGGCTTCGCCGATAAGCATTGAATCGAGTCCCGTGCTGACTCGAAACAGGTGGTCGGTTGCTTGCCTGCCGAGCAGCGTGTACAGATACGAATCCATGTCGGAGACGCCGCCGTGACGGAAGTTTTGCAAGAACGCTTTGAGCTGCTCGACCCCGGCTTCGTAATCTTCCAACTCGGCGTAAATCTCAAGCCGTCCGCACGTCGAGAGCATCACGGCTTCGCGCACGGCTGGGTAGTCGCGCAAAGCGGTTAGCGCCTCGCCCATTCGATCGGCCGGAAAGACATGGCGTTCGCGAACGTCGACGGGCGCAGTATGATGGGAGAGACCTAAGCAAACCAGCGGCATTATTCTAAGATCATCCTACGGCCCACATCTACCCATCCACTAACGGATTTATCGCACGAGCCTCACGCAGGTATCGCTATCCCGCTCAGGGCCGCGTCGGCGGCCGCGATGGTCAGCTGAATATCGGAGGTTGTGTGCGCGCAAGACGTAAACCCGGCTTCATACTGCGAGGGGGCCAGGTATACGCCGCGGTCCAACATGGCGTGGAAGTATTTTGCATAAAAAGCCGCATCGGAACGCATCGCGCCGGCTAGATCATCCACCGGCTGCGCGGTGAAAAAGGTGCAGAACATCGAACCCGCCCGCGTTTGAACGTGCGGTATGCTGTGCTTTTCAAAGACCTCATGGAGACCGTCGCCGAGCAGTTTGGTTAGAATCTCCAGGCGCTCGTAAAATGTCGGGTCGTTCTGTATGTGCTTCAGCGTCGCAATTCCGGCCGCCATCGCAAGCGGATTTCCCGAGAGCGTTCCGGCTTGATAGACCGGCCCGTCCGGTGAGAGCTGCTGCATGAGGTCCGCGCGTCCGCCGAACGCGCCGACCGGCAATCCGCCGCCGATGACTTTTCCTAGCGTTGTAAGATCGGGTCGAATGCCTTCGCGCTCTTGTACGCCGCCGCGCCCAGCGCGAAAGCCGGTCATAACCTCATCGAAAATGAGTAATGCGCCGTTGCGCTCAGTCACATCGCGAAGGTGCTGGAGGTAGCCCTCGCGTGGTAAGACGAGTCCCATGTTCCCCGGATACGGCTCGACGATGATTGCCGCAATTGCGTCAGCATGCTGATCGAATGCGGCGTCGATCGCTTCGCGATCGTTGAATGGAAGTACGAGTGTGTCTTTGGCGGTGCCGTGCGTGATTCCAGGCGAGTTCGGCACGCCGTTCGTTAGCGCACCGCTGCCCGCGGCGATCAAGAACGAGTCGCCGTGCCCGTGGTAACAGCCGGCGAACTTCACGATAATCTCGCGACCGGTCGCTCCGCGCGCTAACCGGATCGCACTCATCGTCGCCTCGGTTCCGCTCGAGGTGAATCGAATGAGCTGGATCGACGGAACCATCGCGCAGATGAGCTCGGCTAACTCGCTTTCGATTTCGGTTGGCGTACCGAAGGAGCTTCCGCGCACGGCGGCATTTTGAATCGCCTTCACGATGGCAGGATGCGCGTGTCCTAGAATTAGCGGTCCCCACGAGAGAACAAAATCCAAATAGTGGTGATCGTCCAAATCAACGAGTGTCGCGCCCGAACCGGACTTCATAAAAACCGGCGATCCGCCGACCGCCTTGAACGCGCGCACCGGTGAATTGACGCCGCCCGCAATAGTTTGCCGCGCGCGCGCAAACGCCGAGATAGAACGCTCGATCTTCAACCTGATACCTCGCTGAAGGAAAACGCCTTGCGATATTCGCCGGCCGTATTGATGTTGGCATAGAACTCGGCCCGGCTGAGTTGCACGCGCCGGGTTTTCAGTCTGGCGACGACATCCTTCACCGCGCCGAATGAGTTGCGCAAGATCGGCTCGCCTTCGCGCATGAACGCCTCACGGTCATAGAGGGCAATGAGCGGCTCCAAACGCTCGCGGCCGTCCACGATTGCGCACGGCACGACCGCCTCATCGCCCGATTGAAACTGCTCGAGCAATTCGGCGGCAAGCGCCCGGTCCGCAAATGGCGAATCTCCGGCGACGACAAACACAAGCGACTCCGATATTTGTGAAAATGCGCTCAAAATCCCAGAGAGCGGTCCGCGTTTGACCCAGCGATCGACGATCAGCGGACAGTCCAGCAGCGCATCTATTTGCGGCGGGAAACTTGCCTGAGCGGAGATATAGACTGGAAAGTGACCGGCGAGATTGCGGTAGACCCGCACGATGAGCGGTACTCCTCCACCGGCATCGGCGTGAAGCTTGTGCGGAAATCGGGTCGCCTGACCGCCCGCCAAGATCACAATCGCGAGATTATTTGTTGCGGGCTGCATAGTCTTTAGCAAAATAGGTGATGATGATGTCGGCGCCGGCGCGCACAAAACTTACCAGCAGTTCATCAATCGCGCGGTGCTCGTCGAGCCAGCCGTTCGCAATTGCCGCCTTCAACATCGAATACTCGCCGCTAACGTTGTACACGGCGATCGGCAGGTCGAATGATTCGCGTGCAGCGCGTACGATATCCAAGTATGCGAGCCCCGGCTTGACCATCACGATGTCGGCGCCTTCCTCAATATCGAGTGCGATTTCGCGCATCGCTTCGCGCTCGTTCGGCGGATCCATCTGATACGTGCGACGATCTCCGAACGCCGGTGTCGAGCCCGCAGCATCGCGAAACGGACCGTAAAAGGCGGATGCGTACTTGGCCGAGTACGCCATGATGCTGACGCTCTCGAAGCCGGCCTCATCGAGAGCGCGGCGTATCGCGCCGACGCGACCGTCCATCATATCCGAGGGTGCGATAATATCGACGCCGCTGCGCGCGTACGTCAGCGCAGCCTTTACGAGCAGTGCAACCGATGCATCGTTATCGATATTGCCGCTTGCATCGATGATGCCGCAATGTCCATGATCGGTATATTCGCAGTTGCACAAGTCTGCGATCACCAGCATCTGCGGAACCGCCGCTTTAATCGCACGAATCGCCTGCTGAACAACGCCGTTCGGGTCATAGTTGCTGCTCGCAATCGCGTCTTTGTGTTCGGGGATGCCGAACAGCAAGACGGCTTGAACACCGAGCGCGAACAACACTTTGGCCTCAGCGACCGCCGCATCGACCGTATACCGATGGATGCCGGGCATCGAGGGTATCTCGCCGGCGTTTGCGGCAATTTCAACAATGAAAAGCGGCTGCACCAACTGGTCGATTCGCACATGGTGCTCGCGCACCATGGCTCGAATCGCCGAGCCGGCTCGAAGGCGCCGAGGCCGAATCATCGCTGGTCCAAATCCGCGAAGGTAATGGCGAGCATAGACGCCTTAAGTTCGCCGAGTCGCGCCCCGGAGGCTCTATCTGCGATCATGTTGCTTCGCGCGCTTCGGCCGCAGCCTTGAGAATCGCCCCGGCTCCGGCGCCGATTAACTGTGCTCCTAACTTTGCACCAAGTGCTTGCGCCTCTTCGATAGAAGCGACCGGGGCGCGACGGCTTTCGGTGACGATGCGGGTGCCGTCCAACGAGCAAACGATCGCGCGAACCTGGAGATGCTGGTCCTCGAAGTGGGCATGGATGCCGATTGGAGCCTGACATCCGCCTTGCAGTTCGCGCAATGCCGCCCGTTCGCACACGACGGCTAGCTCGGAGGCTGCGTCGTTCATTGCCGTACGCAGCGCGTCGGCAAGCGGCGAGGCTTCGGTGCGCATTTCGACAGCGAGTGCGCCCTGCGCGCCGGCCGGAACGAGCTGTTCGGTTTCAAATGGAACCGTGTGCTTAGCGCTAACTCCTAGGCGCAGCAGACCCGCCATCGCTAAGATAACCGCGTCGTAATCGCCGTCGCGAAGTTTGCGCAGCCGCGTATCGACGTTTCCGCGAATATCATCATAGACAAGGTCGTCACGGAGCGCACGAAGCTGTGCCTGGCGGCGAGGACTGGAGGTTCCGACTCGTGCTCGGGCGGGAAGGCTCCAAAAGTCCGCATGCTGCTCGCTGCAAAATGCATCGCGTGGGTCTTCGCGCCACGAAATGGCGACCAGCTGCATGTCGGAGGGCAACTCGCTGGGCAAATCTTTGCAGGAATGAACGGCGTAATCCGCACGCTTCTCACGAAGTGCCGTCTCCAACTCTTTCACAAACAGATTCTGCGCGCCGATTGCACTGAGCGGACGATCAGCTATCCGATCTCCGGTCGTCGTGATGTTGAGTATCGTGCTGGCAACGCCGCTCTGCGCAAGCTTCGCCGCAACCAGGCGGCTCTGCGTCATCGCTAGGGCGCTTGCGCGAGAAGCGCAGATCGCCGCCGTTGTGGACGCTATGGGTTGCGTTCCGCGCAATCGCTCGATCGTCATGTCCACTTCGTGTTCGGCATCACCCGGGTTCAGCTTCGCTAACAGCGATACCGGCATAGCGCAGAGCGCTTGCAAGACCGCTGCTCGCTGCGATTTCGGCAGCACCGTCTTGACGTACGCGCGCATTCCGCCAAGCGTTCGCGCGGCCGCTCCATACTCGGGTCCGAAGTGCTCCCGCAACTCTTGCGAAATCCGCTTGGAAAACGCAGGTGCCGCATCGTCGGTGTCGATGCTGAACGTCAGCCGATCCAAACGCACGACCGCCGGCATCGAAAAATCGCCACCGCTCGAATCGCCGGCCTCACAGCAAAGAACGCCGCGGACGCGCGCGTCTTCCAAAACTTGTCGGTTCACCGACGCATCGTCAGTAGCTGCGATTGCAATAAACGCATCGGCAAGGTCGCCGCTTTCGTATTCACGTTCGCAGATTCGATCGTTACGAAGCGCCAGGAATTCGCGCAGCTCCGTACCGATTTTTGGGCTGACGAGGCGCAATCGTGCCCCGGCTTGTCCTAAAGCGGCGGCTTTGCGGGCTGCGACCGAACCCCCGCCGACTATGAGCGCTAGTCGGCCGTCGATATGGAGATTGATGGGAAGCGACATCTGGTTAGGATGACTTGGCAGTTTTCGTGCCCAAACCTCGCGCAATGCAGAAACCTGTCCGGGCGGCTCTGATCGGCGCGGCCTTTGCCGCGCTTATCACACTGCCGGGACTCGGCAACGGAACCCTGTGGGATAACAGCGAGACCGCATACGGCGAAGTCGCTCGCGAGATTTTGTATTTTCACGATTGGATCGTGATGCATCTCAACGGATCGGCCTGGTTCATTCAGCCGCCGCTCTATTTCTGGATCAGCGCGATCTTCGCCAAAGTCTTCTCGGTAGGCTCGTTTGCGATGCGGCTCCCCTCGGCGCTTGCGACCATTGCCATGGGCGCAATAACCGGTTACGCGGTGGCGCGCCAAGCGGGCTCGCGTGCGGGAATATACGCGAGCGTCATTCTCTCAACGAGCCTCATGCAAGCCATTGTGGGCCGACTCGCAATCATGGATGCGATGCTCGATCTGGCTGTGACGCTGAACGTATTTTGGTGGTTTCGTGCGCTGCAGACCGGGCGAGACCAGTAC
>JALYVT010000280.1 GCA_030853105.1 Vulcanimicrobiota bacterium | reverse complement strand
TGGGAATGCATCTGCAAGGCTACGGCTGCGCCGGAACCAGCGCGGTCGCGTACGGCTTAGCATGCATGGAACTCGAAGCCGGCGATGCGGGTGTGCGCAGTTTCGCTTCGGTGCAGGGCTCGCTTGCGATGTTTGCAATTCACCATTGGGGCAGCGAAGAACAGAAGTCAGCGTGGCTGCCGCGAATGGCCGCCGGTGATGCGCTTGGGTGTTTCGGCTTGACCGAACCCGATCACGGCAGCGATCCGAGTTCGATGCGTACGACCGCACGCCGCGTTGGCAGCGATTGGGTGTTAGACGGCACCAAAATGTGGATCACCAACGGCGGCATCGCCGATGTTGCGGTGGTCTGGGCGCAGACCGACGATGGGATTCGCGGCTTCTGCGTGCCGACCGACACAACCGGCTTTTCCACGAACGATATTCACCGCAAGCTTTCGTTGCGCGCATCGATCACATCCGAACTCGTGATGCATGAGTGCCGGCTACCCGAAAGCGCGGCTTTTCCTGAGGTGCGTGGACTGCGCGGACCGCTTGCGTGTTTGAACGAAGCGCGCTTCGGCATCATCTGGGGCACTATGGGCTCAGCGCGCGCGTGCTATGAATCGGCGCTCGACTATGCCAAGCATCGCGAGCAGTTCGGCAAACCGATCGCGGGGTTTCAAATCACGCAGCAGAAACTTGTGAACATGCTGCTTGAACTCAACAAAGGTACGCTGCTTGCGTTGCATTTAGGCCGCATGAAAGACGACCGCCGCACGCATCCCTCGCACATCAGCTTCGGCAAACTCAACAACGTGCGCGAAGCGCTCAAGATCGCTCGCGAAGCGCGCTCGATCCTCGGTGCCAATGGCGTGACGCTTGAATATCCGGTCATCCGCCACATGAACAACCTCGAATCCGTTCTCACCTACGAAGGCACCAGTGAAATCCACACCCTTATCCTCGGCGACGCCATCACCGGGCTCTCCGCGTTTGCCTGAGAAGGGTTCGCAATGATCGGATCGGTGCGCACGAACCTCGGTGACTTTACGACCAACCCGCGCAGGTTGGCGTTTTTAAGCGCGCTCGCCGTGGTGCTCGGCGTTATCTCGGCGCTGCTCGCGAAGCTGTTGCTGTTTCTGATCGGCCTCATTACGCACATCGCCTATCTCGGTGAGTTCAAAGGCGGTCTGATCCAGCCCGACCCGCGTCATTGGGGCCTCGTCTCGATCTTGATTCCCGTCGTCGGCGGGTTGTTGGTGGGGCTCATCGCGCGTTATGGCAGCGACAAAATTCGCGGCCATGGCATTCCCGAAGCGATCCATTCAATCTTAGATCGCGACAGCATCATCCAGGCGCGCGTTGCGTTCTTCAAGCCGATTGCCTCGGCGCTCACCATCGGGACCGGTGGCCCGTTCGGCGCCGAAGGCCCGATCATCATGACCGGCGGCGCAATCGGCTCGCTGGTTGCGCAATATCTGCGCCTCTCATCGCTCGAACGGCGCACGTTGCTGGTTTGCGGTGCAGCAGGCGGCATGGCTGCGACGTTCGGCGCACCGGTCGCATCGGTATTACTGGCGGTTGAGCTGCTGCTCTTTGAGTGGCGGCCGCGCAGCTTGATCCCGGTTGCAATTGCAGCAATCGTCGCCGAGATGATGCGCACCGTGTTGATCGGTACAACGCCACCGTTCTTGATCGCGGCCCCGCACGCGATCGCGGCAAGCGGTTTCGGCTGGGCATTCGTGATTGGTATTATCGCCGGAATCGTTTCGATGCTGATGACGAAGCTGGTCTATTTCACCGAAGATGGCTACGAAAAGCTGCCGATCCATTGGATGTGGTGGCCGGCAATCGGCGGATTGATCGTCGGCATCGGCGGCTGGCTGGTTCCGCAAGCGCTCGGCGTCGGGTATCCCACGATCAACGCGATTCTCAACGGACAACTGGCGCTCGGCGTTGTGGCCTCGATTCTCGTGGTGAAGACACTGATCTGGATTGCGAGCTTGAGTTCGGGCACATCGGGCGGTGTACTCGCTCCGCTCTTGATGATTGGAGGGGCGGCCGGTTTAGTTGTTGGGCATTACATCCCCGGGCAAGATAGCGCGGCACTCGCGGTTGTCGGCATGGCCGCAATACTTGGCGGCACGATGCGCGCGCCGTTTACGGCGACCGTGTTCGCGCTGGAGACCACGCACGCTTGGGGTTTGCTGCCCGCGATCTTCA
>JALYVT010000091.1 GCA_030853105.1 Vulcanimicrobiota bacterium | reverse complement strand
GAGCAGACTTCACCTCCGGTGAAGCCACAGGATTCGCAATTCCTGTCATCCTGAGCAAGGATTCGCAATGCGAATCCGCTGTCGAAGGGCGCTGTCGAAGGGCGCTGTCGAAGGGCGCTGTCGAAGCACTAGCGGAATCCCCCTGTCGGAACAATAGTCTTTCATGAAGACGTATGTCGTGTACCTCCTGCGTCGCCAAGACGGCAGTTACTATGTTGGGATCACGAACAACCTCGATCGACGATTCTACGAGCACCAGTCCGGATTGGACCGCGGTTGCTACACATTTGATCGACGTCCGTTGCAGTTAGTGCATAGCTCTGAGTTTTACGATGTGCTTGAGGCCATTAGATGGGAGAAGCAACTGAAGGGATGGTCGCGCAAGAAGAAGGCAGCGTTAGCTGCGGGGAACTGGGAAGCGGTGAAGAAACTCGCGCGTCCGCATTTCGAAACGCGCACCAGCCCTTCGACTACGAACTCGGCGAAGCCGAGTTCTGCTCAGGATGACAAAGCCGCGAGTTCGGCGAGGCCAAGTCTGCTCAGGGTAACGAGAGATGAAGATTTCGCGCACCCAGTGGCGTTAAATCGCTTGGTGTTGCCAGACTCCTGGGGGGCCGGAAAAGATTTCGATGAGCGCTTTGGGGCGTAAGTAGGTTTTTGCGACGCGTTCGATGTCGGCGGCGGTGATTTTAGCATAGCGGTCGTTGAGACCGGCGTAGTAGTTGCTCGGCAAACCATCCTCAGCGAGGTTCATTAGCAGACCGAGTTGGCCGCTAGCTGACTCCTGCGCAAGCAGCGTTCCGTTTACGAGGCGTGATTTTGCGTGTGCGAGTTCGGTCTGGCTAACCGGTTCACGCTGTATGCGTTCGAGTTGCGCGCGCACGAAGCGTACCGCGGCAACAGTATTGCCGGGGGCCGCCGACATTGTGATTTTGAAGTCGCCGCGGTCCTTGTCTGCGCTAATATCGGCCGAAACATTGTAGACCAATCCGCGCTTTTGGCGCATCTCCTGCCAGAGTCGTGATTCGAAGGCACCACTGCCTGCGAGGATTTGCGTAAGCAGCGTCATCGGATAGAAATCCGGGCTCGTGCGGCTCATGATCGGTTGACCCAGCTGGATAAAGACTTGGTTCGCGTCGGTTCCGACATATGCATGGCCGCTGTGCGCCGACGGATACGGAAGCTGCCGATCATCGGGGGTTGGGCCGGAGTTTTTCCAATCGCCGAATGCGGTCTGCAACGCGCTGCGAACTTGGTCCGGGGTGACATCGCCGACCACGCCGACCGTCGTGAGATCGGGCCGCCAATAGCGCTGCGTGTAAGTGAGCAGATCGTCGCGCGAAATAGATTGAACGCTCTGCGGGGTTGGATAGCGCAGCGCGGCATCGAGCGGGTCAAAGAGCAATTGCCGATATGCGCGATCGATAATCTTACCCGAGATGCTGTTGTCCTGCGCGATGCTTCCGGCGAGTTGATCGCGCTGCAGACTGAAGTACGGATCGTCAAAGCTGGGATGCTCTTCGGCGTCTGCGACGATCTTCAGCATCGGCACTAAATCTTTGGCAAGCCCGGCCGCCGAGAAACCTTGCCCCAAACCAATCTGCGCGCCCAGATCGTCGATGGCTTTTTTCTGCGCCGCAAACGGATAGTTTGCGCTTCCGAAGTTGGCAAGCGTTGAGGCGAGCGAAAGCAAACCGGCTTTGTCGGCCGGCTCGTGCGTCGGCGAGTAATCGATCGAACCGCTCACATAGACGGTCGGGCGATCGTGTTTCTCTTGCACGATAACCTTCATGCCGTTTGCTAACGTGAAGGTGATCGGCGCAAGTTTGCTACGCTCTTTCGTCGGTCGGCTTACTGCGAGTCGAATCGCGGAAGGTTCGATGATCGGACCGTTCGGAATCCGGCCGCTGAAGTTGTCGCTGGCGCTCGCGGTTGTTTTCTCGGAGTGACTCTTGGGCGGCTGAGCGTTTGGACTGAGGTGACCGACAACCGTAGGCGTCGAAAGATATTTGCGTGTAACATCCAGCAAACTCTGCGCGGAGACCGCCGCCAAACGCTGATCTTCATCGCGGACTTGCTCCCCGACGACACCGTACGTATAGCCGACCAAGTCGCCATACCCGCTGATCGAATCGGCCGACAGAATCCGCTGCGCCAAGGTTTGGCGCTTGGCGGCCGCGACCAGATCCGCATCAAAACCGTTCTTGAGCACACTATCCAGCGTATTTTGAAAGACCGCTTGGGCTTGCGCGCCGGTGTGTCCGGGGCTAAGAATAATGAAGATGTTCATTAGGCCGCCGCGTAGTTGCGTGTCGGCATTGGCGTAAAGTGCGAGAGCAATCTTGGTCTGCACCAGCTGCTGATAGAACGGCGAGCGCGGGCTTGAAAGATAGGTCGCAAGTGTGCTGACCGAGGGTTCGCCCGGCTCGGTATCGCCGGGAATTGCATATGCGAGGTCCAGCACCTCGAACGGAAATGGGAACTGCGCTTCAGCTATTTTCCCGCTCGCCGGCTTGGGACTAACTGATCGCGCACTCGGCAGCCTCTTCGCGGGAATCCCGCCGAAGTCGCGACGGGCAAGTGCAAAAACGGTTTGGTGGTCGATGTCGCCGCTGACCACCAGCGCCGCATTGTTGGGCGCATACCACTGCGAGTAATAGCTGCGGATATCGCTTGCACGCGCGCGTGCAACATCGGCGCGTGAACCGAGTGAGGTGCGGCCGAACGGCGAGTCGGGGTAGGCGGCCGCACGGACTTGTGAAAGCAGACTGAAGAACGGCGAGCTTTGGTCGCCGTCGATCTCGGAGAGTACCGCCCCGCGTTCGATCTGCCAGTCCGCCTGCCGCAGAGCCGCGTGCTGCATCCGATCGGCTTCAATACTGAGCGCAACCCCGAGTTTATCGGCCGGCATCGTAAAAAAGAAGTGGGTGTAATCATATGAAGTTTCGGCGTTCATCTGCGCGCCCAGTCGCGCCACGATGTCATCTAGACCGCCGGCAGAAATTTCACGCGTCCCCCGAAACATCATATGTTCGAGCGCATGCGCAAGCCCGGTCTTGCCGAGCACTTCGTAGAGCGACCCAAATCGATACCAGACACCTGTCTGCACAACCGGCGCGGCATGATCTTCAACCGCAATCACTTGCAGCCCGTTGGCGAGTTTTTCGGTAAAGACGCCGTGTTCGGGAGATTGACTGGCGGCAAGCGTGCTGTTGCCCGAGCCGAGCATGAGGGCAAGCACCAGCAACGGCAGACGGAATAAGAACATCGACTTCATCGTCGAGCCGATTCGACGCGAGAGTCGCTCAGACAGCTTCGGCGTACATGTCATTCTGCTTGAACGGTCGATGCCCCCAAATAGTAACGCGCCGTATCCATCACCGCATCGAGCGGAAGACAGCCGATCAACTCGCACCGCGCAATCTCAACGTGCTGAAGCGCAGCCAACCGCGCGATCACCTCGACGACCCGGTAGAGCGGGGTCGCGTGATAGTCGGTAATGTTCAGCGAGACCTGAACGAGATCGTCGCGCAAGCGCAATCCGAGCGCTTTGAGTGTTCGCAATCCGCCATCGCGGTCGCGAATCTGGTGCGCGATCGTTTTCGCAATTGAAATATCGCCGGTTGCCAACTCAACGTTGAATGCGATTAGGATCGGCCGAGCGCCGATCGCGATCGCGCCGGCTTGCGGATGTTTGGCAACGTTTCCAAAGTCGGGTTTCCACTCCGCGCGCGAAAAGCGAGCATCCAGCCCTTCAAACTCCCCGGCGCGAACGCCGGCCAGATTGCGGCGATGCCCCGCGCTCGCCGCCTCGCCGTATAAGAACGACGGAATGTGATGAGTGTCCCAGATCGCCGCGGCGGCGGACTTGGCCAGCCGCGTCGCCTGCTCCATTGTCGCGTCGGTGAGCGGCACAAACGGCAGCACATCGAGCGCGCCGATGCGCGGATGAATGCCGCGATGCGTTCGCAGGTCGATTTGCTGGGAAGCCGTCCCCGCGAGGGCAACGCTCGCCTCCAGTAATTGCTCGTACGTTCCGGCAATCGTTAGAACGCTGCGATTGTGAATAGGATCGCTGGTTCGATGCAGCAGTCGCGCACCGGTACGCGTAACCGCGTGCGCGCAAGCATCGACGACCCGCAGATCGCGGCCTTCGGAGAGGTTCGGAACCATTTCGAACAGGCTCACCCCAGCGCGAGGTCGATCGCTTGCGCGATGTCGCGGCAGTTTTCCGGTGAGAAGATGGTCGTGTATCCGAGTTTTTGTGCTTCAGCGGTTCGACGTGCGCCGGCATTGACGCCTCGAACCTCGCCGGAGAGACCGAGCTCGCCGAACGCCGCCGCCTCCGGCGAAAGCGCGACATTGCGAAACGCTGATGCGATTGCCAGCGCAATTCCTAAGTCCGCCGCGGGTTCGTTCACGCGCAAGCCGCCGGCGACCGAAGCGTAGACATCGTGGGTTCCGAGGTGCATGCCGGCGCGGCGTTCGAGCACCGCTAAAATCATCGCCAGCCGTCCTTGGTCGAGATTATTTGCCAGCCGCCGCGGCGTTCCAAAACTGGTCTCGCCGACCAGCGCCTGAATCTCAATGAGCACCGGCCGCGAGCCGACGATCGATGCGACCACGCAAGAGCCGCTCGGTCGCGCAGTTCGACCGGATAAGAACAGCTCGGAGGGATTGGAGACTTCGTGCAGTCCGTCTGACTGCATTGAGAAGACGCAGATTTCATCGACGCTGCCGAACCGATTTTTGTACGCGCGCACGATGCGGTATTCTCCGCCCGCTTCGCCCTCAAAGTAAAGCACCGTATCGACGAGGTGCTCAAGCAGACGCGGGCCGGCGATCGTTCCGTCTTTGGTGACATGACCGACGATAAAGGTGGCGCAGCCCGTGCGCTTTGCAAACTCCATCAGCGCTTGCGTGCAGTCGCGAATCTGCGTGATGCTGCCCGCGTAGGTTTGCGATTCCGGCAACCAGACTGTTTGAATCGAATCAACGATCAGTGCGCGCGGCCGCAGCGGCTCCAACTGATCCAGCACGGCGCGCAGATTCGTTTCGGGATAGACGAGCATCGCGCAGTCGATGCTCAGCCGCTGGGCTCGCAATTTGACCTGCGCGGCGGATTCTTCGCCGCAGACATAAACGATCGGCGCACCCTGTTCTGCGAGCAGCGCGGCAATCTGCAGCAGCAGCGTTGATTTCCCGGCGCCGGGCGGACCGCCGATCAGACTCAAGCTCCCCGGAACGATACCGCCGCCGATCACGGCATCGAACTCGCGCAGGCCGCTCTTGATGCGCGCGACCGATGCGCTGTCGATCTCGCGGAGCGACACCGGCACACTTGCACTTACTCGCGGTGCGGAGTTCGCGCCGCCTGAGGCAGCGCTGATTCGGATCGGACGCTCATCGAAAGAGTTCCATGCCTCGCAGGATGGACAGCGTCCGAGCCAGCGCGGCGATTCAAAGCCGCAGGCCGAGCAGAAGAAGACCGAACGCGCTTTCGCCACCTCGGCCAAGTTCCGACCGGAGGGTGCTTGCGCCCTCCAACGAAAGGCGCGCTCGTGCCGGCTCCAAGCGTTCAGATCGCAATCGACGGCCCGGCGGCCTCCGGGAAGACCACCGTTGCCCGCGCGGTTGCGGGCCGGTTGGACCTGCTCTATCTCGACACCGGCGCGATGTATCGAGCGCTTGCGTATCTGGCATTGCACAACCAAACCGACCTAGACAATCAGGATGCGCTGCTGCGGCTCTTCCAACATAACAGGATAAAGGTAGTGCTCGATTCACGCTCGCCGCTTGGGTTTCGCATCTATGCGGGCGACCTGGAACTCGGCGCGCAGCTTCAATCCGGCGAGGTTACCGCGGTTGTTTCGACTATTGCGGCGCACCCATTGGTGCGCGAATCGATGGTTCGCGATCAGCGCCGGATTGCGCGCGAGGGACCGGTGGTGATGGCCGGTCGCGACATCGGCACCGTCGTATTGCCCGACGCGCCGTATAAGATTTTCTTAACCGCTTCCGCGCAGGCGCGCGTCGAGCGCCGCCGCGCGCAACTGGAGGCGGCCGGAGTCGAACTCGATGCGCATCGCTTGACGCAGGAGATCGAGGAGCGCGATCGGATCGACGAGCATCGCGCAGTCTCGCCGCTGCGCGCCGCACCCGATGCGCACATTCTCGATTCGAGCGACTTGAACGTCGAACAAGTCGTTGCGCGGATTTGCGCGATCGTCCAAGCGTGATTGCTTACGATATCGGTCGGGCCGCATGCGCCGCACTATTGCGCGTGTGGCGGCTGCGCGCATACGGAACTGCGAATGTCCCACTCGATGGGCCGCTGATAATCGCTTGCAACCATGTCTCGTATTTGGATCCGCCGGCGCTATCAACGGCAAGTCCCCGCCGCATTCGCTACATGGCAAAGGCCGAGTTGTTCGCAATCCCGATATTTGGACCATTGATTGCGTCATTCGGCTCGTATCCGGTCGATCGTAATAAAAGCCCCATTGCAGCGATCAAACGCTCGGTCGAGGTGCTCGCGGCGGGCGGATGCATCGGAATCTTTCCCGAGGGCACGCGCAATGCCTCAGGCGCGGCGGCAGCGCGCGAGGGCATTGCACTGCTGGCATCCCTCGGGAAAGCGCCCGTGGTACCCGCCTATGTGGCCGGTTCCGACCGGGCTCACCGCTTGCATCAGATAAAAGTCGCCTTTGGCCCTCCGCTTCGATTCCCGACCGATCGGAAAGCGACTCGCGACGATTTGGCGAACTTCACCGTAGCAGTAATGAGCGAGATTGCCGCGCTCGCGGAGAGCATCGATGGAAATTAAAAAGGCCAAGGTTCAGGGGTTCTGTTTTGGCGTTGCGATTACGGTCAAAAAAGCCGAAGAGGCAATCGCTACGCGCGCCGATGTGACAACGCTCGGCAATGTCGTTCACAATCCGCAGATGGTCGCATCGCTTGCGAGTCGCGGACTGCGCAATGCTGCTTCAGTTGACGAGGTCGATTCCGGCACGTTGTTTGTTCGCGCCCACGGGTTGCCGATCGGAGTTTTCGAAAAGGCTAAAGAAAAAAACCTGACCGTTATCGACGCGACCTGCCCGATGGTGACGAAAATTCACGTGCAAGCCGAACGCCTCAAGGCCGACGGCTATAAGATCGTGGTGGTCGGCGATCCCAACCATCCTGAAGTCAAAGGCACCCTCAGTCACGTGCCCGGAGCTTGGTGCATCGAAACGGTCGAAGACGTTGCCGGTTTGCCGCGCGGCAGTCGGGTCGGCGTGGTCGTGCAGTCAACCTACTCTGAGGCTCGATTCACCGACATCGTGAAGGCATTAACCGCCAAGTACTATGAGGTGCGAGCAGTCAACACGATCTGCACCGATACCCATAACCGCCAAACCGAGGCGATCACGCTCGCAAAGCAAGTTGAAGTGATGGTGGTCGTCGGCGGCAAGACTTCGGCTAACACCAAACATCTGGCCGAGCTGGCCGAGATGAACGGTGCGCGCGCCTTTCATATTGAGGGACCGCAAGAGTTGCAGGGCGATTGGTTCGAGGGAGTCAAGATTGCCGGTCTAATGTCCGGTGCTTCAACTCCCGGCTGGCTAGTCGATAGTGTTGCTGAACGTATGGAGACCCTCTCCCGTCAGCCCGCCTGAGATCGAAACCCGCCTCGAACGCGCAGTACGACAATATCGGGGATCTTCACAGATCGCCGATATGCTTTTGTACCATTTCGGCTACGGCGTAGATGGGGCCGCGCGGCGCGGCAAACGTCTCCGACCGCGGCTGTTGCTCGAGATTGTCAATGCACTCGGCGGCGAAACCGATAGTGCGTTGAATGCGGCCGCGGCGATTGAACTGCTCCATAACTACTCGCTGATTCACGATGATATTGAAGATCGCGACGAACTGCGCCACGGTCGCGCGACGTTGTGGACCAAATACGGATTGGCGCAAGCGGTAAACGCGGGTGATGCGCTCTGCGCGATGACGTTCTTAACGCTGCTTGACTGCGCGGACCACCACGACGGCGACCGGGTTGTCGCAATGGTGCGCGCGCTGCACAGCGCGCATCTGGTGATGTGCGACGGGCAGAGCCTTGATATCGCTTTTGAATCGGCGACCCAAGTTGATCCGAGCCAATATTTTAAGATGATCGGCGCAAAGACGGCTTCGCTCTTTGGCGCCGCGTGCGAACTTGGGGCGCTCTGTGCGAATGCCGATGAAACGTCGATTGCAAACGCGCGCGAACTCGGACATCATTTTGGTCTCGCGTTCCAGATGCTCGACGACGTTCGCGGCATCTGGGCTGACAGCGAAACTACGGGCAAAGCGACCGGCGTCGACATTGCGCGCAGAAAGTGGACCTACCCGGTCGTTTGGGCGCTCAGCGGCCCGACGAGCGCGCTGCGCGATCGTATCGCAAAAACCTATTCATCCCCATCTTCGCCGTCGGTGGATGATGTTGCCGATGTGGTTGAAGCGCTCGATTCACTCGGTGCTCGCGCCGCCGCCAATGCCGCGATCACCGAACACCTAGACTTTGTGGAGCGCTATCCGCTCGGCGGCGTTCGCAATTTTCTATTGGGATCGCTAACCCTTGCAGCGCACTAAATTTGCCACACCGATGATCGCTAGACGCTCCGATCGGTTAGCTCTGTATGGTTTACTGGCCGTCGGCTTGGTTATTCGGCTCTTGCTTATTGGAAACGACGGTTTCCATAACGATATCGCCTCGTTCGAAGGCTGGGC
>JALYVT010000279.1 GCA_030853105.1 Vulcanimicrobiota bacterium | reverse complement strand
CGATCGTGATTCGTCGCTTCGACGAAAGCACTGATCCCCAGATCGCGATCGAGCCGGATCGCTACCTCTATCCGGCCAGTATGCTGAAGACTCCGCTCGCGCTCGCGGCGATGACGCTGATCGAGGAAGGCGTATTCGACTTCGACTGCACCTTTGAGGTCGCGCAGACGAATATGACAGCGAACGATAAGCCCTCACCGCTCGTGCCGGGATACACCGCGAAGATGACCGAGCTCATAGAGCTTATGCTCACCATCTCCGATAATGTCGCGACGAATCTGTTCTTCGATATACTGGGACGCGAGCGCGCAACCGCAATCGTCCAAGATCGCTACGGTTTGGCTCACACCGCGTTTTATCGAAAGCTCTCGGGCAGCGAGCCGCTGATTCACGATCCGCAGTGGGACGGCAAACATCGGAACATGCATAGCTGCGGAGATGCAGCGCGCGTGTTCGAACTGATCGCAAAGGGTCAGATTCCCCGCGCGCAATACTTGCGCGAAGTTCTATCGCGTCAGCAGTTCAACAACAAGTTGAGCGAAGGTCTGCGTTCGGGCGACAGTTTCGCGCATAAGACCGGTGACACCGATGAGGTCACCCACGATGGCGGCATCCTGACAACGAAGGCAGGCCCGTCGTACATCGTCGTGGTGTACACGGGCCTGGAATCCTCCGATGCGAACAATGCGCGATTCGCACCGTTCATGCGCGAGATCCGCGCGCTTCTTTAAGGAGTCGGCTCGCCGGCCGGCGCCGGGCTTGCGGCATTCATCATTGCGCCGTTGTGAGTGCGGTGCTTGCCGTGGCGGCTATATTTGCTCGAACCGTGCATGCTTCCGGCGGCATGATAGCCGGCGCTGACCGCGGCACTCGGGCACATGTACTTTCCGTTTCTGGTTTTTCCGTAGTACGGATCACCAGCTTCGTGATAGGCCTTTGACTTCATATTAACCCAGACCGGCTTAACCGCGCCGCAATTCACGTCGGGCGGAATTGCCGCCATACTATTGGTCATCATAGGTCCGCCCTGAGGAGCCGTCGTCGCCATCGCGTCATTCGGGCCGGAAGTCACCTGCATGGTGGTCGTGGTGGTTGTCTTATGACCGCCGCAACCAGCTAGCAGCAGCGCTGCGAGCGCCACCGAGCCTGCGAAACGAACAACCGTCGATTGAATCATTGCACTATTCCTCCAAGTTTAGAGACCGAACCATTCGAGTCTGGGAATAGGCTCCCTGGCTACCGCGGATTGGCCGTCTGAAGCCGCGGCGAAACAATGCCACGAGCACGGCGTATTCCGGGCATGAAAGGTCTCTTCGCAATTCTTGCCTTTTCCGTACTCGCGCCGATTGCGGCAAGTGCGGCGCCGGTGGCGCCTGCGGGCCTCTATCGGGACTCCGCAGGTCACACGCTCTACGTCGGCGTCGAACATTACCTGCCGGATGCACTTTCAAATGAAACATTCGAGCCGCGTTCGAGGGTTCTGGGATCGGCAGTCGGCAGTGCGCGGCTCATTCGCGGAATCGTGGAGTCGCGGCGAGTCTTGAAGACGGCGAACGGACCGCTGGGTGTTTCGCTCTATTCGGCCGGAGTGCAGAAGCGGGCGACTGTGATTCTGATTCATGGCAACGACCCCGAAGCGCGAGAGATGGGATTTCTGATTCCGTATTTTGTGTGCAACGGGATGAACGTCATTAGCTACGATCAGCGCGGGACGGGTGATTCGACCGGGAACTGGTTTCTAAGCGGGCCGCAGCAGCGCGCGATTGATGTGGAAGCGGCCTTCGACGCCTACGCGAACAACCCGCACGTCGATGCAAAACGGTTCGGATTGTGGGGAGTGAGCAACGGCGGCTGGACCGCGCCGATCGTTGCACAGGCTCGACCAGTCGCGTTTCTGATACTCAAGAGCCCGCCGGCCGAATCGGTTTCGGACAACGTGCGATACGAAGTGAAGCAGCGCATGCAGCATGATGGATTCAGCAACGCGGCGGTTGCGCAGGCGATCACGACATGGAATACCATGTTTGGAGCGCTAGATGGTACCGGCTCTTGGGATCTCGCGGCAACGCAATACAAAGCAGCAAGCTCACAGAAGTGGTTTACCGCTTCAGCAATGCCGCCGGGCCTGCGATTTCCGCTTCCCGCAGCAATGGTTGCGGGATTCAAAAACGCTGTCAGTTATGATCCCACGCAAACGCTGCCCGAACTCAAAACGCCCACTGTTGCCTTTTTTGGCCAGCTC
>JALYVT010000007.1 GCA_030853105.1 Vulcanimicrobiota bacterium | reverse complement strand
TGGTCGAACCGACCGAACTCGTCCGGCGGCAACCCCAATCTGGTCAGCGGCGCAACGTCGATCCCGTGAAGCGTTCGCAGAAAATTCCCCAAAGGGGCGGCTAACTTTGCGCGCCGTTGATTTGTCAACCCGATCGTGCAGGCAGTACTGCCGGCCAACTGGTTGTAGCCGGCAAATGCATATGGGTATAATGCCGACGGCCCGCCGACGTATCGTGGCGACGATATGGGAATCGGTAGCCAAGATGCGATACGCGGCAAAAGAACGATCTCCCGTTCGATCAACTTCGTAGCGACACGCCGACGCGGAAACCGAAAGACTGCGCAGTCGTCGATCAAAAACGCCGCGTTGTCCCAACCTACACCAAGCGGGTCAACTTTGGCATTCGAAAACTCCGGAAATTGCCCGGCCACGAGATTGGCTGCCAACGGGGCGTCGATTTCGATGTCTGCGGCCCACACCGGTTTCTCAGGCATCGCTTAACGCCGGCGCATTTGGAGTGAATAAACCAAAACCCAGGTAAGGTACAAGATCACACCAAAAAGCAGCCCGCCGATGAACAGCGCCGGTAGGTACTCGATGTCCGCTGTAAACACCGCAGCATGGTTGACGACGGTCGTCATCTCGAATGATAAGATTCCCGAGAACAGCAGCAATGCTAGAAACGCATTCATCCAATCCCATCGAACGATCCCGATCTTACGCCACAGATAGGTTAGGGCACTCCCCAGACGCCAACCAACCAGGGTGCAGAATCCGAAGGCGGCGATGAAAACGCCCTGATGCTCTGAACTAATGTGCACGGCACTTCATTAGTCTCGCACACGGTTGCATCCCGCTGACCACTCTCAGGACGCATGGAGCTGTCGCGTTTATTCGAGACGAAGCTTCAGTGCAGTTTAATTAAGACTTTTCCGTCGTCAGTTACAGGCGGCGTGACCGGCGCGGGTTCGGATTGCGGTGCACGAACGATGGCGGCCATTGCGCCGTAATCGGGGACTACGCCGGAGGCGACTTTTTGTTTGTAGTCGTCGATCGTGATCTTTAGGGCTTCGAGCGCGCGACCGGGATAGTCGCTCTTCTTCTCGGGATAGCCGCCGAGCTGATCCTGGATATTTTGCTCGGTGATCGCGAGCGCTTCGTCGATCGTCTTGCCTTTTGCAAGGTCGACGACCAGGCTGCAGGTCGCGGTACCGAAACCGCAGCCGGTAGTGAAATACGAGATGTCTTCGATTACCGCGCCGGGGCCGACTTTCAGGAAGAAATTGTAGAGATCGCCGCACGAGTCGCTGAAATATTCGCCGCTCGCGGTTGGGTTTTCCATCGTGCGAAACCCGCCGCGCTCTTCGACTAGACGTTGAAACTTTGCGAAATCCACGGTGTTTAGGCCTTTCCTGAGCTGACTTTGACTTCGAACCGGCATTCTTGGCCGCCGGTTGCAAGCGATTCGGTTTGGGTGTGCTCGCCGCCGATGGTATCATCGAGCACGCGATGGATGACCGAGCAGACTTCCGGATGCTCTCCAACCACGCTGCCATACGGGCAATTGTGTTCGTGCAGCGCAAACCCGCCATCGATTAGCCTGTAATCGGCAACCACACCTTGATCGCGCAACACGTCGGTCAATTGCGAAAGCCTGCCTTCAACATCACCGGCAGTCACGCGTTCGCGCGCCTTTTCAGATGCACGCTTGGCAATCCCGTCAAAAATCGTTCTTACACCGACCGCACCCTGTTGATCGCGAACCTCACGCAAAACAGCGGAGAGCATCCGGTCATAGTGTTGGGGGAAAAGCTTCTCTGAGGCGAGCGTGAGCGAAAACTCATAGGTCGGCTTGGTTGGCCCGCGTCGCACCGAGCGCTCGACAACCAGGCCGTCGCGTTCAAGAACGACGAGCTGCTGGCGAATCGCATTGGGCGAGAGTCCGAACACCGTGGCCAAGTCAACCGCCGACGCGGAGCGCGTGCGCCGCAGTTCGGCGACGATCTTGCCACGAGTGCTCTGAAAAAACCGATCCTCTTGCATACCTGCTACCATTCTAGCACGAAGCCGGCAGATAGTCCAGGTTTTCCTTGACTTTCTCGCGCGAAGCCCGTACCATGAGTGAGAACGCCGTCCGCGTTCCCCTCTTCTACAAGGAGCATCAGCGTGTCCCAAACGGGCCTTCGTATACACGACCTGCGCGCCGGAGTCGCCGCGACCCCGATTCTCAAGGGCATCGACCTTGATGTCGAACCCGGCAAGGTCCACGCGCTGATGGGCCCCAACGGCAGCGGAAAATCGACGCTCGCTTTCTCGGTGACCGGCCATCCCAACTACTTGGTGGAATCGGGGAGTGTGACGCTCGACGGCCAAGACCTGCTCGCGCTCTCGCCCGACAAGCGCGCTAAAGCCGGGCTGTTTCTCTCCTTTCAGTATCCGGCGGCAATTCCCGGAGTCAAAGTCGCCAACTTTCTGTATGCCGCGCGCCAAGCCGTAAAACCCGGCGATTTAACGCCGGGAAACTTTCGCAAATTACTGCTCGAAAAGATGGATCTGCTTGATATGGATCCGTCGTTCATGGGACGTTATCTGAACGACGGTTTCTCGGGTGGTGAAAAGAAGCGGCTCGAAATGTTGCAGCTTGCCGTTATCGCACCGAAGTATGCGATCCTCGATGAAACCGATTCCGGCCTCGACGTCGATGCGTTACGCGCAGTCGGCGAGTCGGTCAACGCGATGCGCGCATCCGAAGAAGGCAAGAACACCGGGTTCCTCATCATCACGCACTATCCGCGCATTCTCCAATACATCACCGCCGATGTCGTGCATATTATGATGGACGGGCGCATCGTAAAAGAAGGCGGCCCCGAACTCGCAAACGTGATCGAGCGCGAAGGCTACGACAAGATTCGCGAAGAGATTGAAGCGGTTGCCTAATTCAACTGCTCCGCTGCTCTCAGCCGACAACCCGCTGCTTGCACGCTACTTCGAACTTCGCAGCAACCGCGGGCGCCCGAGCCGTTACTGGAAGATCGACCTCGATGCACTCGACCTTTCATCGGTAGAACCGCGCGCCGCTAGCGCCGTGTTGCCGAATGTAACCGCACGCGGCGTCGTCGTCTGCGACCTCGCCACGGCCAAACGCGAGCATAGCGCCATATTTAACGCCGCATTCGGTTCGGCAATCGATGCGCAGAACGAAAAGTTTGCTGCGCTTACAACTGCGCTTATGGAGGGCGGTGCGTTCGTTTATGTGCCGAACGATGTCTGCGTCGATGAGCCGATCATGATCGAATACGACGCGCACGACTGCGGAATATTTCCGTATACGCTGGTGGTTGCCGGTCGCGGGGCACAAGCGACCATCGTCGAGCGAATCAGCGGCGGGTCCGGCGCGTTCGTCTGCGGCGTAAGCGAGATCGTCACCGCAGAAAGCGCGCACGTCACTTATGCCTCAATCCAAAACCTGCCCGATGACGCGCGAATTATCTTCACGCGCGATGCAAAGCCCGGGCGCGATGCCCAAGTACATTGGGCCGTTGCCGAATTGGGCGCCGGACTCACGGTGGGCGGAATCGATGTTGCAATCGAGCAGACCGGCGTGACCGCGCAGATCACCGGTCTGTTCTTTCCCAGCGGCGAGCAGCACGTTGACATGAAATCAACGATCGATCACACCGTCGGCGAGTCGCAATCCAACACGTTGATAAAGTCGGCAGCGATCGGAAACGGTCAGGCCCGCTATCTTGGGAACATTCGGATTGCCCCGGACGCGCAAGGCAGCAACGCAAACCTGCGCGATGACGCCCTGCTGCTCTCGACGAAGGCGCACATCGACTCGATTCCGGCGCTCGAGATTGCCGCCAACGATGTCAAAGCCTATCACGGCGCCACCGTCGGGGCGCTCGACGAAGAGCAGATATTCTATATGACGAGCCGCGGCATCGCTCGCAACGATGCGGAGAAGATGATTGCGCTTGGCTTTTTCGAGCCGGCCATCGAGCGATTTCCCGGCGAAGCGCTGCGCGAAGAGTTACGCGCCGCGCTTCGAGCAAAGGTCGGCTAGCGTGCTCGCAGATATCACCAAGAGCGCGCGCATCAGCGCCGATTTTCCGATTCTTGCTCACGAAACGATGCGTGGCAAACGGCTGGTCTATCTGGATTCTGCCGCCACCTCGCAAAAGCCGCAGATCGTCATCGACAGCTTGGTCGAATACTACTCGCGTTATAATGCGAATATTCATCGCGGCGTATACGAAATCGCCGAACGAGCCACGCATGCCTTTGAGGATGCCCGCGCCAGGGTGGCTCGGTTTTTCAACGCGGCCGAAGACGAGATCATTTGGACGCGCAACGCCACCGAAGCGATCAACCTGGTGAGCTATTCCTGGGGAACGACAAACCTGAAACCCGGCGATGTCATCCTCACAACCGAGCTTGAGCATCACTCCAATCTCGTTCCGTGGCAGCTGCTCGCTGAGAAGACCGGCGCGATCCTCAAGTTCATTCGCGTTGACGACCGCGGCTTGCATATCCTGGACGATCTCGACGACCTGCTCGTGGGCTGCAAGTTGGTTGCGCTCTCGCATGTCAGCAATACACTCGGCACCATTGCGCCGCTCGACATCATCATTCCAAAAGCGCACGCTGCCGGAGCGCTGGTTTTGGTTGACGGCGCGCAAGCCGCGCCGCACATGCCGGTCGATCTCAAGGCGCTCGACGCCGACTTCTACGCGGTCAGCGGCCACAAGATGTGCGCGCCGACCGGCATCGGCTTCCTCTACGGAAAACGCGCATTGCTCGAAGCAATGCCGCCGTTCTTAACCGGCGGCGACATGATACGCAAAGTCGGTTACGAGCATACGACCTTCAACGACTTACCGTGGAAGTTCGAGGCCGGTACCAGTAACGTCGCCGATGCGATCGGGTTCGGCACGGCAGTTGATTATTTGCGCGATATCGGGATGAGCTGGATTCGCGAGCATGAAATTGCGCTGATGACGTACGCTTTCGAGCGGCTTGAGCCGCTGCGTTCGCGCGGGCTAACAATCTATGGCCCAAACGATCCCCTTCGCGCGTCGGGTGTCATCTCGTTCAACTTCGCCGACATCCATCCGCACGACTTGGCCTCGATCCTCGATACCGAGGGAATCTGCATTCGAGCCGGCCATCATTGCACGATGCCGCTCATGGAGAAGATGGGCTGGCCCGCAACCGCGCGCGCCTCGTTCTATCTCTACAACACGACTGCGGATGTCGATGCACTGGTGAGCGGTTTGGAAAAATCCGCGACGATCTTTAAGGTCGCCTAAGTGGACGACTTCTATCGCGACTTCATCTTAGACCACTACCGCAGTCCCCGAAACTACGGGCATCTCGATCGAGTGGATGCGAGCGCCGAAGACTTGAATCCGCTCTGCGGCGACACCATCAAAATGGAACTGCAGCTCGACGCCGCCGGAACGGTTGAGGACATTCGGTTCTCCGGGAAGGGCTGCGCAATCAGCCAAGCCTCGGCATCGATGCTGACGGATTCGATTAAAGGCATGAAGCTCGAACAGGTGGCTCAACTCTCACAGGACGTCGTGCTTGAGAATGTCGGCATCGGGATAAGCCCGACGCGGATGAAGTGCGCGATGCTCGGACTTAAAGTTCTGAAGAGCGCCGCGATCGGCGAACTCGCGAAAGAGAGTTAGTTCGCTTTGATCGCGTAATGGTCGGTAATAATAAGACCGCTGGGCTCTTGTGAGACCGTAAACGTGATATAGTACGTCCCTTTTGCGGTTGCGACTTCCGCGCCGACTGAGTAAGTACCGTCGGCGTTTTTGTTCGGGGTCACACTCGTAATCGTCGAGCGGCCGTCGATAAACGATTGCTCGGTCGGCGAACCGCCGGCGAGCAGTGCCTGCGCGGTACCCGGATTTCCCGCGATAAGTGCGCCAAGATATCGGCGCACGAGTTGATCGGCACTCGCGCCGCCGAGCGGCGCCTGCGCGTCCGGAATCGGCGCAGTCGTAGCGATCGGCCGGTGTGCTGTGGCACGTGGTAACGGGCGAGGTGTCGGCGCAGGTGCAATCGTGCTTCTCGGAGTTGCCGCATGCAGCGGCGCCGCAGCCGTAGGCGCGACCTTCGGAGCGGGCCGATTCGTCACTGACGGTGCAGCGCTCGATGTCGGTTGCGCGCTCGGCGTGGGCCGGGTGCTCGCGGTCGGCTCCGCGCTCGGCGTCGGCGATGGCGTTTCGGTTGCAGCCGGGCGTGGCGTGTGGCGAATCGGGGTTGCAGCGACTGTTGGGATGAGCGAGGGCAGCGGGGTCGGCCGGACCGTTTGCTGCATTGCCGTTGACGTCGAGTCGCTCTTCGAGAAGTGCATCGACAACAATTTCCCGATTCCGAGGCCTGCTAACACCACCACGATCGCAAGCGGAATGATCGCCCAATTCGTGCCGCTACTGCTTCGCGAACCGTTCTGCGAAGGACGCCGGCGACGCGGCGGATCGTCGTTCATTTTTTCGCTAACCGAAGCGAGATACCGTCGATCAGCGCAGGCGGCAATTCTGTGATGAACTGCGGATACTGCTCGACCAGCGTTGTCGCAGCTTCTTTGAGCAATCCGGTATTATCGCGAGCATAGATCAGTAGACACGAGATTGCCGAGGTGTCGTTTCGTGCAATCGCATCCAGTGTCGTACCGGCGCCTTCAGCTGCATCTTCAGAGGATTCGCCTCGTCCGCGGAATGCATCGAAGATTGCTTCTACCAGCGCGTTACGGCCGGCTACAGTCATCGTCGGTTCAGTTACGCCGATTGCGGCGGCCAAATCACTTTCATCCATTTTGGTGATAAATTTCTCGGCCGCATCGCTCAGCTCGACGGAGCTGTAGCTCCCAAATAGAGACATCTGGGCAACCCATACTCCCCACAGGCAGGCGGCTCCTCGAAGTTTGCCAAAAACCTCAGGCGTGATCCGCGTCCGGGTTCCACTCGATCTTCATGCCGTAGCGCAGAGCGGCTCAGCGGCCTTCGCGCTGGCCACTCCGCTGCGCGTCGCCACCCTGGTAGCTATGGCCGTCAGAGAAGCGATCGGCGCGAGAGCGCCGGCCGATAGATTTCAGCGCAATCTGAGAACAACGCTTACCGGTCTGCGCGACGGGCGCTACCGGGTCGTCATCGATGGACGCGTCTTTCAAAAGAGCGACGCGGTTGTGGTTTGCGCCGGAATCGCCGACGTCCGATTCTTTCTCAACTCGCAGGCGGAGCGCCGATCTGAACTTACCGCTCCCCAGCACTGAACGCCCAAGCCCCAGATCGTTCTCGCAGCTTCTTAAGGCAAGCTGGTCGCTCTATGCGCGACGTTTTCTTTTGTATAGCGGCGTTTCGCTCGCTGTGTTTGTCGCGCAGCTTCTGCTCTATTTTTACGGACACTTCAAACACGGCGACATCTTGGGCCTTTTACTGATTGCGCCGATTTTGGTAACCCTCGTCAACGCCGGCGTGGGAAGTGATCTCTGCGGCGAACAGATCGCGACCTACCAGCTCTTTGAGCGAGTGCTTGAACGCATTTGGGCGGTCATCATCATCGATCTGATCGTCTCCTCACTCTTGGGCGCCGGGATCGCTGCGATAGGCACCGGCGATGGGCTCGAAATCGTGCTCGGGCTTGCGATCACGCTCATGAGCGGAACGCTGCTCTTTGCCGACGTTTATGCAAGCACCGAACCCAAGCCATCGATGCTGACGATTCTGCCGTTCAGTCTGATGCGCAGCTCGGCGCTCGCATGGCAAAACGGCAACATCGTGCGCATCTGCTACCTGATCGGTCTGCAAGCCGTTTTCATTCTGCTTACCGGCCTTCTCCTAACGCTGCTAAAGCAGCATCACATGGCCAACATCGAATTCTGGGCCAATGTTCCGATCTCAACCGCGCTCACGGGGCCATTTGCGGCACTCTTCACCGTCGTCTACTACGATTGCCTCGCCCGCGAACGTATCGCTCTAGAAGAACGCCGCTAAGGGTTCTATTCGAAGGAGGATGGCAAGGCCGGCCTCAACTGCTCGAATGAATGGAATACCTTCGCGTTCGCCAGGTCGCGGCCGGTTTTCGAATTGCGATATCTGCGTCGGCGCTTTTCTTCGTTCTGACGATCGCGGCGATGTTGCTCTATCCGGGCGGTCGAGTCGGAGATCATGAAAGTCTGGGTTACTCGTTCTTCACGAATTTCTTCAGCGATCTTGGCCAGACCCGAACCTACGGCGGACACGCGAACTACCCCTCGCTCGTCTTATTCTGCATCGCTTTAGGCGCAACCGGAATCGCAGCAGCGGTATTTTTCCTTACGTTCTCTCGGCTTTTTGAGCCGAGATCGGCCGCTCGCCGGTGGGGCGTCGCAGGCGGTATTTTTGGTATCTTCGCGGGTCTCTGTTTTATCGGCGTCGCCGCGACGCCTTGGAATCTCTACCTGCAAGCACACAATCAATTCGTTCTATGGGCGTTCCGGTTGTTTTTGCTCGCCGCGATCTGTAGCGGCACAGCAGCTGTGCTCGGACCGAGAACGCGCGCCTGTGCGTATGTCTTTGCTTCATTTAGCGCTTTGCTGATCGCTTACATCACGCTGCTCACTATTGGGCCGCCAGCCGGTACGGCGACAGGTGCCGCGGTGCAAGCGACCGCACAAAAAATAATCGTGTACGCATCCGTCTTAACCATTCTCGTAGTGTCTCTACTGGCGCTTAAATTCGCGCGGCTACGGGTTGTCGCAGTTCCAAAAAGCTAGATCGAGCACAGAAAGGTAGCCTAGCGAGCGGATTCGATCATGCCGGGGATGTGATTGTCGCGTGAGAGCATGAGTTCGGCGAAGAGGGCGTTCGGCCATGCGAAATCGGCGCGCGTGTATGCTTCGGGCCAGTTTGGATTGAAGGCTTCGTGCAAGCGATGGTCGCCAGTATCTGAGGCGGCGATCGCGCCCATGGTTTGGGTGATCTCGGTTGGATCGGTTGAGGTTAGCGCTTCCATAACGAGGGCGAGCGGCCAGACGTAACCGCGTGGGGTGTGCGGGCTGCCGACACCGGATGCGTATTTGCCGGTGAAATAGTACGGGTCGCGATCGGAGAGTATGAACTTGCGTGTTGCGCTATAAAGCACATCTCGCTTGCCGACATACCCGAAGTACGGAATTGACAGCAGCGAGGGCACATTGGCGTCGTCCATCAAATTGGCATGTCCACGACCGTCGATTTCGTAGGCGTAGATGCGACCGAATCCCGGGAGAAATACGGTAGCGTTCTTTTCGATTGCGCGCTGAATTTGTAGCGCTAACCCCCACGAATTTTCGGCCGTCTTGTTGTCGTGGTAGACTCGGCGTTCGATCTCGGTGAGATCGCGCAGAACCACAACAGCGAACATATTGTCGGGAATATTGTATTGGTACCGCGCTGGATCGTCGGATGCGCGAAAGCCGGTCCACACCAGACCGGTGTAAGAAGTCGGGCTACCCTTACCGCCGTTGGCAAGTTCGGAATGGCGGTAGTGCGAGCGCGTGTCGTGATGCTGTTCGGTGCGCAGCACTTGCATCACACGAGCGTATGCGTGACGAACTTCGGGGGTGAAGATCGATCGATCACCGGTCTGCTTCCAATACAGGTACGAAAACCAAATCGGGTAGAGCAGCGAGTCCATCTCGAACTTGCGCTCGGCAACCCGATAGCTGCGCGAGAACGCATTTGCATACGGATCGATCAAAATGTAGGCGGCTTGGCGCGCAACGACGCCGCGAAGCGTCGCGCGCACCTCGGGGTCCGTTCGCGACAAGCTAATATACGGCTTCATAATCGCGCTTGTATCGCGAAGCCAGTCGGCATCGATGTCGCCGGTCGTCACAAATGTTGTGCCGTCGCGCTGGATTACCGCATGTCGACTAAACGCCTCATCGTAGGCGGTTTGGAATATCCGCTGTAGTGTGAGCGCGATTGTCTGCGAGCGACCCGAGCTTACTAAACCGGACGCGTATGCCGGGCTCGCCGCGCATGCGAGAGCCAAAAGAACCAAAAACACCCGGGCACGCACGCAAGCCATTACCTTGTACTTCGGCATAAATCGACAAAACCGTTTGATAGAATCCAACGTTTATGGGAATAGTAAACAAAAAGAACTGGAGCGAGCACCATCATCCGTCCCGCCGTCGCGCTACTATCCCTGCCGCTAGCGGCCGTCCTAGCGGTTTGCGGACCTGTCGGGGCCGATCAGCGTTACTCCGTCAGCGGCAGCGACAGCTATCTCATCGATGCGCATCCCGTTGGCGCTCAGATCGTCTACGACGGCATTCAAAGCCTCAAAATCGAGCGCCGCGGGAAGCGCACCTACTTCTCGGCGGATGTTCGCTATCGGCGAACCGAGGGAACCACGCAGCGCCAAGAGCGCGCGCTCTTCGATCAAACCATGGGCGATAACGGCGAACTGCGGGACGGATCGAATAGCGATCCCAACTACTTGAGCATCCTCAACCAGCCGTTTTCGATTGAGCTGGATAGCGCCACCCTGCGCGACATCGCCCGATTGCGCGGCAATCTTCCGTTTGCGCTTCCCTCGCCGATTACCGGGGGGACGTTGCGCGGCCATCTCGCGCGCGCAAACTACGGCATGGTTGCCGGTCGGCGTGTGATCGGCGTGGACTTCGACGCCGATGGGCCGATGCGCGGCCCGCTGCCCGATCATCCCGAGATGACGCTGCGCGGCAAGATTCGAATGACCGGCGTTGCGTACTACGATCTGCGCGATGCGCTTCTGTTGGCGCTCAACGCAACCTTAACGATCACCGGCAACCTGCAAGATCGGAGCACCGCGACGCCGGTTAAAATTACCTACACGCGATCGTTCAAAGCGCAGGCCGCTGCCGCGCGCCAAGAAGCCGACCGCTAAATCGCGCCGACTAGCTCGACTTCGATCGGGTGCCTGAACGGCACCTCATCCATTTGAATGAACTCGCTGAACGCGAGGTGATTTTGGTGACAATCGATCAGCATCTCAATGCCGCGCTTCACTGAGCCGGTCTCTTCAACATACTTGCGAAGTTTTTTGGTGAAGTATCCGCGCGGATCGTGCAAGACTTTCGCGTAATACGGATCGTCCGTTAATCCGTGAGCGCTGATTCCGTCTTTGGGCACAAGCCATACAAACGACGGGTCTTGCCCATGACGGTATCCGATAAGCGTGAGCGGAATCGCTCGCGAAGAATCGAGATTGGGCAGAAAACTGCAGATCGTGTATGCATCGAATGCAATCTCTGAGGGCTCAATCATTGTCACCATGTGTACCTCTCTTGCAACAAAACAAAAAACCGCTCGGCCTCGATCCTGAGTCCGAACGGTCCTTCAACAGCAACCCTTTTGCGGCAGCATGAACGGGGGTTCGCTGCTCGGACGTGAAACCTTTTCGGGCAAGGCGGCGGTTGGGATGCGTGTATGAGCGCGATGGCACCGCTCCTGAGGGAGTATACGGTTCCGATAATGGCTGGAACAAAGGCCCAGAGACTGCTCAAGGCGGTTCCGGGTACCGAGCGCTTCGAGTTGATCGTCGACGAGTTTCAGCGTCGGCTGTATGGATTCGCGCTGCGTATGACCGGCAATCGTGAAGATGCCGAAGAGATCGTGCAGGACGCATTCGTGCGGGCGTACCGGGCGCTCGGCAAGATGTCGTTCGAACAACGCTCCGAACTTCGGCTGCAGCCGTGGCTCTACACGATCGCCCTCAACGTAACGCGCAATCGGCTGCGCAGTAAGAAACCAACCAACGTCGCGCTCGACGCCTTAGCCGATCCGGATGCACTGCTTCGTGAGTCGATTGACGGGCCGCCGCAACCCGAAAGCATCGTCGAACGCAACGCCGACATGGCGCTTGTTGAACGCGCATTGTTGCAGTTGCCGATGCATCTGCGCGCGGCTGCAACCTTGCGCTTCATCGAAGGTCGAAGCCACCCCGAGATAGCCGAGATCCTGGATCAGCCGATCGGAACGGTGAAATCACACGTCCACCGAGCGGTGCGAATTCTGCGGAAGATCCTCGGTCCTCAGATCGGAAGAATCATGCCCCAGGGAGATACCATCCATGCGCTGTCGTGAAGTCGAGGCTCTGTGGGACGAGATTCGCGAAGGCAAGGTCCCGCTGCGTGAGGCCGTCTTCAGCCATCTGCGCGCATGTCCGCCGTGTCAAGAACTCTACGAACAATACGAAGGTGTCGCGTACTGCCTCTCCTGTCTAAGCGCACCTCCGCCGTCATGCGATCTCACCAAAAAAATTGTCGAGCACATCGCCCAGCTTCGCAGTTGCGTCCGCAGCACACCAATCTCCCTCACAACCATTGACTCGCCGATCGGCCGACTCTATGTCGGCTTCAAAGAGAGCCGCATCGCCTACATCAGTATCGACCGCAACGATAGCTTCGCCGAAATTCAAACGCTCATCGAGCGCAGGCTGCGTCGGCCGGTCGTCTCCGCCGAGCCGCCGGCCTGGCTGCTGCACACGCTCAAGGAGTTCTTCCAAACCTGGCAAGTCGATGACCGCTTCGTCGATCTCACCGACTTGACGCCTTTTGAGCAGGCGGCCCTCAAAAAGGCCGCGCAGATTCCGCCTGGTGAGGTGCGCTCGTACGCATGGGTGGCGCGCGAGATCGGCAAACCCAAAGCTGCACGGGCGGTAGGCCAAGTCATGGCCCGCAACCCGGTGCCGGTGCTCTATCCGTGCCATCGCGTCGTCGATTCAAGCGGTGAGCTGCACAACTACGGCTTCGGCATAGAAATGAAAGCCCGCCTCTTGAAGCTCGAAGGATACCAACGCTAACCGCCCTCACCGAAGGCTAAAAGCCACAGAAGGGCTAACCGTAGCGAAGGTGGCTAAGCATGTCCTTGTAACCGGCTTCGAACCGTTCGGCGGCGAGAAGATCAACCCGAGCGAGATGGTTGTTCGCAGTCTTGAGGGGCGCCAGATAGCCGGGCGTGCCATTGCCACGCGCGTTTTTCCGGTCGAAACTCGCAATCTTCACGAACGCTTGGAAAAGGCGATTTTTGAGGAACAGCCCGATTTCATTCTGTGTTTGGGCCAGGCCGGCGGCAGAAACGCCGTTGCGCTTGAGCGGGTTGCGGTGAACGTTCTGGATTTCGAGCAGCCCGACAATGTCGGGGTCATGCGCAAAAATGATTCGATCCTGCGCGGAGGCCCGGATGCGCGCATTTCAAATCTTCCGTTCGACAGAATACTCGAAGCGTGGAAAGACAATGGAGTCCCAGGGTATGTCTCTAACTCCGCCGGAACCTACCTCTGCAACCAGGCATTGTACGAAGTTCTCGGTTTGACCGAGAGCGCCGCAGCGCCGATCGTAGCCGGCTTTATCCACTTTCCGTATCTTCCGGCGCAGGCGGTTGAGGCCGGCGCTGAACAGAGTCCCTCGATGGCATTTGATCTGATGAAAAAGGCCATTGAAAATTGCATTGAAACAGTTGTGCCCTGGGTTGAACATCGCTCGGTCGAGATGGTCCACCAGACCAAATCACCGTCGTCGATGTGGATCCCACGCGGTGTAAAGGAAGTAGAACGCTGAGCGACCCACGTATCGCCGCCATCCCGGATGTCCACGGCCACGCCAAAGGCGAGCACAAAGCCTTTGCCGAGGAACGCCCAATCGCATACTCCGCGCGAATGCTGTTCCTATGGTTTTACCACGCTTGCCATCGCGGTTCGCCGCGCTTCTTAATGGTAAGCGATCACATCAACTACCTCACATTTGAAGATCCGGCGGCGGTGAATCTGGTCCGCCGCGCGCTTAAGTTAGCCGAAGCCGGCGACTTGCACGGCGCGGCCGAGACTGCCGGTGTCGACGTTGGTCACGCCGCTGTTGTCTCCGAAGGGTTGCGCAAAGGTATGCGTTATTCAATCGGCGCCGAAGTTGACAACGATCCCCGCGCTCGGCCGGATGCACAGAATATCGTCGATGCAATGCGTCCGGATGCGATGATTCGCTCGGTGCATTTCATCACGATCGAACATCCCGAGAAGGGCGCCGACTTTCAGTGGCCGTTCGATAACCCCGAGTTCGTTACGCTCTTCGACCATGTCGGCGTTGAACGAACCTGGGAGCTGTATATGGCCGCACTCATCGAAGCCATCGAGAAACTACCGGGGCAGATCGTCGGTCACTTTTACGTGCCGGCAATCTTTGGACATTGGCCCGACCTTAAGACGCTCGAGGGCTACGAGGACAAACTTCTCGCCGCGTGCGCCGCGCGCGGGATGGCCGTCGAAATTAACACACGTTTTTTATACCGCGATCACCCCGAAGATCACAGAAAAAAGTACGCCGAGGCAAATCTGCGACTGATGAAAAAGGCCAAGCAAAAGGGCGTCGGCATCGCAATCGGCTCGGATGCGCACAGCCCGAAAGATCAAGGCCATGCATTCGATCAGGTGCTCAAGCTGCTCGATCAAGCCGGCGTCAACGAGATCGTCTTTCCGGTCGCCGGCCGACTGGCGCGAGTAGCCCTGCGCGCGACCAAGGAGCATTTGGAGAAAAAGGCCCAGCTTACCGTCACGCCGCTGCCGGGCAGCAGCATCAGCGGTTTTGGCCGAGCGGAGCTTGCCAGCGTCGGGACGATCGACGAAGACGAGTTCGATGTTATCTCCGGCGCGAAAAAGAAACGCGGCAGCAAGAAAGTTGCCGCGCCAAAGCCGAAGGCCGCTGCAAAACCGAAGCCCGAGCCTAAAGCCAAACCCGAGCCCAAAGCAAAGCCTGTCGCCGCAGCCGCCAAAAAAGCTGTAGTCGCAAAGCCGCCCGCACCCAAGAAACCCGAGCCGCCGAAGAAGCCTGTTCCGCTAAAGAAGGCGCCTCCGGCCAAAAAACCAGTTGCCGCGAAGAAACCGCCGGCTGCCAAGAAACCGGTCGCCGCGAAAAAAGCGGTACCGCTCAAAAAAGCTGCGCCACTAAAGAAAACTACGCCGACGAAAAAGATCGCGCCTATAAAAAAAGCGGCCGCGAAAAAGACGGCCGCGAAAAAGGCCGTCGCGGTGAAAAAGACCGTAGCGAAAAAACCTGTTCCAGTCAAAAAAACTGTTCCGACGAAAAAAACGACCGGTGCAAAAAAGTCGCCTGCCGCCAAAAAATCGGCCGGCGGAAAAAAACCGGTGGTGAAGGCCAAACCTGCAGCTAAGAAAGCACCGAGCAAGAAGAAAACTACAAAGCGCCGGTAAGATCGGAGGGGAGTGAAATGGCCGACATTTCACGCATAAGAAACGTCGCCTTCGTGGGCTCGCACCACGCCGGCAAAACAACCATCGTCGAAGCGATTCTCGCGCATACCGGTGCGGTGAACCGGCGCGGGTCGGTGCTTGATGGAACGGCGACAACCGACTACGAACCGGAGTGCATATCCCACGCGCAATCGACCTGTGTCGGCTTTGCGCACTGCAATGCAGGCGAGATCGATCTCACGATGATCGATTGCCCCGGATTCATCGATTTTTTCCAGGAGACCAAGCTCGCGCTCTGCGCAGCCGATGCGGCTGTCGTGGTGATTGAAGGCGACCCGTCAAGAATCGCGCAGACTCGCGATCTCATCAACTTTCTCGAATCTCGCAAGATGCCGCATCTCTTCCTCATCAATAAACTCGATCGTCCGGGCTGCGATTTTGCCGGGACGCTGAACGCACTGCAGGAAGCCTACGGGCGCCACGTTGTTGCCGAGCAGTGGCCGATCGGCAGCGCCGAAACGTTCTCCGGATACGCTGATTTAGCGCAAATGCATGCGCGTCGCTACGACGGCACAAACGAACGCGACGATGCCGTTCCCGGCGACCTCGCGGCAACGGTGGCAGGCGCTCGAGCCGCTTTGCTCGAGGCGCTCTCCGATTTCGACGATCATCTGATGGAGGAGCTGCTCGAAGGCGTCGAGCCCCCGCTCGAAGAGGTCGAAAAAGATCTGTGCAGCGAGTGCTCGCACGATCAAATTATTCCGGTGCTGGTTGGCGCCGGCTTACCGGGTTATGGAATCAGCGCGTTGCTCGGCGCGATTGGGCGATGGTTCCCCGCGCCAAGTGCGCAGTCGCAAACGGATTCACACGGGAAAGGAATCGAACCCAGCGCCGCCGCGGCGGTGGTCGCGCAGGTGGTGAAGACCTACATTCATCCACAATCCGGAAAACTGTCGGTTGCGAGATTGTTAAGCGGAACGCTCAAGGGTGATGCCACGCTGACCAACAGCACCAAGAACGGCGAGAAGGTCCGCTGCGGCGGCCTCTATCGGCTCCAAGGGAAAAAACAGGAACCGATCTCGCAGGCCGCACCCGGAAGCATCATCGCAATTGCGAGGCTTGAATCGGTTTCGACCGGCGACACGCTCACCGAAAACGGAACCCGAGTTCAGTTGCCGGCGGTCTCGGCAGCCGCGCCGGTCTTTGCGGTCGCGATTAAGCCGAAGGACCGGCTCGATGAAGCGAAGATATCACAGATGCTCACGCGACTGCTCGACGAAGATCCGTCGCTGCATCTGCAGCGCGCGGAGCATACCAACGAACTGCTGCTGCTCGGCAGCGGCGAGCAGCACGTTCGCACATCGATCGAGCGGCTGTCGCGAAAATACAACGTCGCGCTGGAGATTCACCCGCCCGCGATTCCGTATCGCGAAACCATCGCGCAAGGCACCCAAGTTCACTCGCGTTATAAACACCAAACCGGCGGACACGGCCAATTTGCGGACGTGTGGCTGCGGATCGAGCCGCGAGAGCGCGGTCACGGCGTAACGTTCCAGGAGAAGATTGTCGGGGGTGTTGTTCCGCGCCAGTTTTTCAGCGCCGTCGAAAAAGGCGTTCGCGATGCGCTCGCGCATGGCACCCTTAGCGGCGCGCCGGTTACCGATCTGCATGTCGAGCTGTACGACGGAAGCTACCACAGCGTGGATTCGAGCGAACAAGCCTTCAAAACGGCCGCCGGGATGGGAGTTCGAGACGGACTACCCAAGTGCAATCCGGTCGTTTTGGAGCCGATCGTGCGCGTGAGCGCCGAAGTCCCCAATGCTTGCACGTCAGCGGTAATCCAGCAGCTGACCGGGAAGCGCGGACAGATTCTGGGCATGAATCCCGCCGAGCACACCGGATTCGATCTGGTCGAGGCCGACGTGCCGCAGGTGGAGCTTTCGCGCTACATCACCGAACTTCGGACCGCGACGCACGGCCTGGGCACCTACTCCTGGCGGCACGAACGCTTCGATCCGGTTCCGTCAAAATTGGTAGGACCGAAAGCCGCCGTTTAGGAACACACTCCCACCACGCCGCTTAGCGCCGGCTCATTTTCTCTCTGGAGGCCTGTTTTGATCAAGCGAATCCTCGTGACTGTCGCGACCGCCGCGATGTTGGCCGGTTGCGCCAAAGTAAGCACGCAAGGTACTGATACCGGCGGCCACTCGTGGACACAACCCGGCGTGTTGCGAATTGCGGTTCAATCCGAATCGAAAAACCTGAATCCGCTGCTCGCATCAAACACGACCGACCAGATGATCACAAGACTGATGTTCGATCTGCTGGTCACAGCCGACGCAGCCGGACATCCCGTCCCGGATTTGGCAAAGGTCGTGCCGACGCTTGAGAACGGTGGTATAAGCAAAGACGGCTTAACGGTTACCTATCACCTGCGCGATGGGGTGAAATGGCAAGACGGAGTACCACTCACGAGCAAGGACGTGAAGTTCAGCTATCAAGGGATGATGAACAACGCCAACAACGTCACGTCGCGCCATGGTTACGACATGGTCAAGAGCGTCGATACTCCCGATGCGCTCACCGTGATTTTCCATCTTAAACACAAGTTTGCGCCGGTCGTAAATACGCTGTTCGCTGAGAGTGACAGTGCGATTACGATTGTACCGCAGCATATCCTAGCCAAATACCCCGACATCAACCGCGTACCGTTCAACACCGAGCCGATTGGTTCCGGACCGTTCAAATTAGCGGAATGGGTCCACGGCGATCACTATACGCTGGTTCCCAATCCAAACTACTTCTTAGGCGCCCCAAAGCTCACTAAGATCATCATCAAAATCATTCCGAACGAAGACACGACGCTGAACGAACTGCGCACCCACGATATCGATTGGATGTTTGAACCGTCATATCAGACGTATCGTGCCGTCCACGATATGAAAGATATTCTCCAGCGTTTTAACAACGTCAATGGTTACGAAGGTATGCAACTCAATACGTCGAGCCCGATGCTGCGCGACAAGCGCGTGCGCCAAGCGATTGCGTATGCAATCGATAAGAAGCGCCTTCTCGACACCCAGACGTTCGGCCAAGAAACCCTGGCGACCGAGGACCTTCCGAATTGGATGTGGGCGTTCAACCCGAACGTCAAGGTCTATCCGTACAGCGTTCAACAGTCGCGGGCGTTGCTGGCCCAGGCCGGCTATGCGCCCGGCACGGACGGCATCATGACAAGGAACGGTCAGCGACTATCGCTGCTCATGGTTTACAACGTCAGTAACGCAACTCGGCGCGCGATGAGCGTCCAGATTCAAGAGATGCTCAAACTGGCGGGAATCGACGTCCAAATTAAAACCTTCGATGCCGCAACGCTGTTCGCACCGGCCGGTGAGGGCGGCATCTTGCAGCTCGGAAAGTTCGATCTTGGCCTATCCGGGTGGTTTGCGGGCGTCGATCCGGATGACTCATCGAACTATGTTTCGACCAACATCCCGCCGGGCGGCTACAACTACACGCGCTACGACAGCAAGGCGATGGATGCGGCGCAAACCATGGCGCTCGAAAATTACGATCAGCCGACGCGGAAGCGCGCCTATGCGAAGATCGAAAGCCTGCTCGCCGAGGATGTGCCGCAAATTTTCTTCTGGTGGGATCGTCAGGCGCAGGCAATCAATCCCGATTTCAAAGGCTTCGATCCAAACCCAGTGACCGAAAGTTGGAACGCATATCAATGGAGCATCTAGGCCCCGGCGATTCGGTCGGCCGAATTCCCGAGATCACCTGGCTGCGAAAGATGATCGTCGAGCGCGCCCTGACTCGCGGAGATTATGTTCTCTCGGGCGGGGCGCGCAGCGACTACTACATCGATAAGTTCCGGCTGTTCTCCGATCCGCAGATACTGCGGCGGATTGCGCGACTGTTCACGCCGCTCATTACCGAATTGAATCCGGATCTCATCGGCGGCACCGAACTCGGCGGGGTTATCATTGCGACCGCGGTCTCGCAGATGACCGGCATTCCGATGATTGCCGTCCGCAAACAGCCCAAGTCGTACGGCGCATTTCCAGATGAATACGTCGAGGGTGCCTACGAAGGCGGCCAACATATCCTGCTGCTTGAAGACGTCGTTACCAGCGGACGCGAACTGCTCGCCGCTAAAGCACGCCTTGAGGAACTGAACATGCGCGTCACCCCGTGCGCAGTCATCAATCGCGGTCTCGCGCCGGTCCGTTCGCTGATTCAGTTTTCGCTGCCGCGCGGCGCGGCGCAAACCGAGAATTAGCCGATAGCGTCCAGCACCGCTTGCGCGTGACCTTCAACGCTGACTTTCGGCCAGACGGTTTGAATCGTGCCGTCAGCGCCGATTAAGAACGTCGAGCGCCCGGTCACGCCGAACGTATCGCAAAGCTTGGAGTCAACGTCCGCGAGCAGCGCGAACGGCAGGTCGTATTTTGCCTTAAACTTTTGATGCGAGGCGACCGAGTCGCGGCTCACACCGATAATGACAGCGTTCTTCTTCTCAAACGCGGCTAGTGCATCGCGAAACTGCGATGCTTCGTTCGTTCAACCCGGGGTGTCGTCTTTGGGATAGAACCACAGAACCAGCGGCTTGCCGAGCAGGTCGGTCGTGTTGACGCTCGCACCGGAATCGTTCAAGACCGATACACTCGGCATTCGGTCGCCTTCGTTTATCATATACATCCTCTGGGAGGCTAGGTTTACGTTCTCTGCGAGCGCGAATACCGAGTTCCCTTCTTGCCTCGGAGCGCCCCCGGGAACTGAGCCCTGAGCCCTGAAGAAGCAATCGTGAGTCCACCATCTCCCGCGCCGGTAAACCCCGCAGCGCATCCGCTTGCGGTTGCGTTGATCGAGCGGTTAAAGATCGGTACGGTACTCGAACTAGGCACGGGCAGCGGGCGCAACCTCGCGGCTCTCCGTGCCGCCGGGTTCGCGGTAAAGTCGATCCGAAGCGATCGCTTCACTCAGATCGCCGCCGATTCTTCTTCGTTCGACGCGATTATCAGCACGCACGGCTTGCTGCACGGCAATCTCCAAATAGTCGAAGCAACCCTTTCGGAGATCGCTCGTGTCCTGCGTCAAGACGGTTTGCTGTATGCGACCTTCGGCGCCAAAAGCGATTCGCGTTTCGGCTCGGGCATCCGCATTGACGCAGATTCATTTGCGCCGCAAGCTGGCGATGAAGCCGGTGTGTCGCATCTTTTCTTGAACGAATTGCAAGTGCGTGCGCTCCTTAGCGCATTTACAATCGAAACGTTAACCGAAGCGTCCGTCGACGACGTTGCCGGGAAATGGGCTCATTCGCAGACCCCGCTCAGCGGCTCAGTCCATTGGTTCGCGGTGGCATCTCGTAGATAAGGCGGTCCTGTCATGCTGAGCAGACTTCGCCGCAGCGAAGCCGTAGTCGAAGCACCTTTCTCAGTAGGTCGGGATGTTTGAGTCGATTCGCTCTGAATAGGCGTTAATGCCGCCGTCCACGTTGTAGACATGATCGAATCCCATCATCCCAAGAAGTTGCGCGATATGAGCGCTACGACCGCCGTGATGACACATTACTGCTATGTTTGCCGTTCTTTCCAGTTCTGAGGCTCGTACCGGAATCTCAGCCATCGGAATGCAGGTCGCGCCGGAGATGCTGGCGGTTGCAATCTCGTGAGGCTCGCGCACGTCGAGAAGAATGAAAGGTTTGGAATCTTTGCGCCAGATTGCTAGCTCTTCGACGGAAATCTCTTCCACTAGGATTTTGCCGCGATCAAATCGTGCATCGGGCTGGAGGCATTGGCATACAGGCGCTTGGGCATTCGACCCGACAGAAAGGCCAGCCGGCCGGCGATTACTGCATGCCTCATCGCGGTTGCCATGCCAATCGGGTCGCGCGCCGCGGCGATACCGGTATTCATCAGCAGTGCATCGACGCCCAGCTCCATAGCAAGCGCGGCATCTGAGGCCGTGCCGACGCCGGCGTCAACGATCACCGGCACTTCGGCTTGCTCTTTGATGATAGCAATCGAGTAGGGATTGCAGACTCCAAGCCCGCTGCCGATCGGCGCGGCAAGCGGCATAACCGCGGCGCAGCCGACCGCTTGAAGTCGCTTGCACGCAATCGGATCGTCCATAATGTAGGGCAGTACCGTGAAACCATCTTTGACGAGCGCTTCCGCCGCAATAACGGTCTCGGTTGTGTCAGGGTAAAGCGTTTGCGGGTCCCCGATGACTTCGAGTTTAATGAGATCGGTCTCAAGTGCTTCGCGAGCGAGTTGCGCCGTCAAAATCGCGTCTTTCGCGGTGAAGCAGCCGGCGGTGTTCGGCAAAATCGTGTATTTCTTGCGATCTAAGTGATCGAGCATCGTCTTCCCGCTAGGATCATCGAGATGAATCCGCCGGATTGCGACCGTCACCATCTGCGTTCCGCTGGCTTCGTGCGCGCCTTGCATCACGTCAATGGATGGATATTTCCCCGTCCCGACGATTAACCTCGAACTAAACTCCCGCGAACCGATCTTCAGCGTATCCGTCATCTCTTAATCCTATCCGCCTGCGACTGCCCGAATGATCTCAATTCGATCGCCGTCATTTACGACTTCGCCCACTATTTGCGATCGTCGAACCACCCGGTCGTTTTTCGCGACCGCAATCCCGCTCTCCGGCGCGCCTAATGTTTGCAACAACCGCGCCACGGTCGTCCCCGATTCTACTTCTCGCTCCTCACCATTGATCGAAACCATCATTACCGATTATATTAGCCCGCTGTCGCTGAAGTCATTCTTAAAGCACCGCTCAGCTACTCTTGCCTGTCACCATGACAGACTCCGCGCGCTATGCTCTGGCGAAGCCACGGTCGAAGGGCGAAGGGCGCTCAATCGAAAACGCGGTCGATTCTCGCTTTCCCTCGATCGCGTCGGCGAGGTAGCGAGCGGTTATCGGCGCTAACAGAATCCCATTGCGATAATGCCCTGTTGCGAGAAAGTATCCAACAAGCGGCGTCGCGCCAAGAAACGGCCGCCCATCGGGTGTGCCCGGTCGAACGCCGGCCCAAGTTTCGCTAACACTAAAGGACCCTAGCGCAGGCATCGCATCTAATGCCGCATTCAGCAGCGATCGCAGACCGTCGCTGGTCACGCGCGTGTCGAATCCTACATCCTCTACGGTTGCGCCAATCAACAATCGTCCGTCATCGCGCGGGACCGCGTAGCCTCCCGGAAACCAGCACGGATGCGTCACAAAGCTCTTCGGAGTCTCGATTGTCAGCATCTGGCCTTTCACCGGTCGCACCGCGGGAATGCAATTCGGAGGAACTCCGCCGATCTGCGAGCTCCACGCCCCCGCCGCATTCACGACGGCGTCTGCGGGAACAAATCCAACATCAGTCCGGACGCCAAGCACCCTGCGAGCGTCACACTCAACGCTGAGCTGCTTAATATTCGCATGCAAAGTCACGCCTTGACGCTCGCAGGCCGTCTGCAAAGCGCGTCCTAGACGCCGATTATCAATCTGCCCTTCGTCGCCGACCAGCAATGAACCGCGCACCGCTTTTGAAAGAGCCGGTTCAAGGCTGAGCGTTTCGTCTCGATCGTAGATGCGACAGGCGTACTTTTCAGCGCTCAGCTGTTCCGCGCGTACATCCAGACGACCCATCTGCGCATTATCAAAAGCCGCGCTGAGTACGCCGTTCAAATGCAGCTTCGGATCGACCCCGCTAACTTCACGAATCGAATCAACGTATTCAGGATAGATCACCAGTGACTGCTCGCATAGGCGCTGCAGCGCAGAGTCTGCGATCTGCTCGGTCAGCGGCGCAAGCATACCAGCACCCGCCCAAGACGCAGCTTTGCCCGGCTCTCCGGAATCCATCACCCTTACTGTCGCGCCGCTCCGCGCCAATTCAAACGCAATCGAAAGCCCAATCAACCCCGCGCCGATAACGACAACATCGCCTGCGCCCCGGCTAGGCGTCATCCGTTGGCTCGGTAGTTTGATCGGCGAGCGTTTCCTCCTCAGGGACCTCGACCGCACCGCTCACAAGCGGCGCCGCGTCGTCTACGTCAATGAGGATTACCTTTATTGGCACGGCCGGAAAATGTCGGCGAAGCCGGAGGATGTCGCCAACAAGTTGCTCACCGTAAGAGACTCCGGTTGACATTTGCTTAGACAAACCACGGCAAGGGACAATCTCTATTCCAACATCCGCTTTCTCCTCGTTGAAGAAATATTGAAACTTCGCCATATCGTAAAACATGAACGCATATTTGCCAAATTGGACCTCGGTGAGCACCCGGCCCTTCGCGAAATCGATTTGTTTAAACGCATTTTTTATGATGACTGGATACTCCGGCAGCCTAACCTCAAAATGAAGTTTCAGTTCGTGGAAACCTCGCGCATTCAGGCCTTTGCGAAAGGCATTGTTCAACCAGACGGGCGAATAGAGCATCTGTTCGCCCTTCGTCTTTTCCTTGCTCCGTTTCGACTTTGGAACGTCTTGTATTCCTGCAATTACTTCGTTGATTTCCGCGTCTATTTGCGGGTGACGAACCTGGAGTATTTCAGACCCGCCTAAATGCGAATACTCGTAGACTTTCTTCATAGCCTATTGGTCCGCCAAAAGCGCAAGAGCAATCGCGCCAGTCGCGTCCTCGCGATTCCACGGCGGAATGGTTATGCTTCCGGTCGGCACGTAGATCGCCCGATCTATTGGCCGCGTCCGCAATGTTCCATTTGCGGCGCTGCGCAAGCGTTCTTTGGAAATAGCGACATATTTTGACGTAATATCAGCACCTGCGGCGCGTCGGCCATTGAGGAACGCGGCAACTGCCGTGGAACCCGCCCCCATGTAAGGATCTACGACTAGATCCCCGGGGTTCGAAAGAGCGAGGACTAAACGTTCCACAAGTTCGACCGGAAACTGACACGGATGATTTGTCTTTTCGACATGGTTGTGTTTCACATTGGGAATCACCCACAAGTCACCGGGGTTCTTCCCAAGTGGGTTGGCGGAGTATTGACCTGTCTTTGGTCCCTTGAAATATTTCTTTCCGGGATATTTCTGAGGAACCCGAATCGCATCAAGATTAAACGTGTACTCTTTGCCAGGCCAAGTAAACCACATTATTGTTTCGTAACGACCCGAAAGCCGACGGCCGCAATGTAAGCCGTGCTCAAAGTGCCAAATAACCCGATTGCGCATGACGAGGCCAAGCTCGCGAAATATCGGATAGAGCATGATGTCAATCGGATACAGCTCATTGTTAACAACATGATTGCCGACTTGCCAGCAGATGCTACCGCTTAGGCTAAGGCGCTTGGCGCAGAGCTCAATGACCGCACGCTGCTCCGCTATGTATTGCTCAACCGTTTGCTTCTTTCCGCGTTCGTAGTGCTTGCCTATGTTATATGGCGGCGAAGTTACGACAAGTTGAATAGATCGCTCGGGGATATTCTGCAAAAAATCTTCGCACCGTCCCGTGTGCAGCGTTACTTCATTCGTGACCGAGTATCGGTCGCTAATTTCGATCGATCCCGCCTTACGTTTGCGCACCATGCTTTGAATATCTAGCCTCAGTTGTTCCGAGATTTGCATATCCGGCCTTCACGCAACCGGATGGTGGTAACAAGGTTTCGTTTCGAGCCATCGAACGCCTGTTCGGCTATCACATTCCCGTGTAGACGGGGCCTTCGCCGCCTTGCGGGGGCACCCAGGTGATGATTTGATAGGGGTCCATGATGTCGCAGGTCTTGCAGTGGACGCAGTTGGTGAAGTTGATCTGTAAGCGGCCTTCAATGCCGGCGTCGGTTTTTTCGAACATCGGCTCGTAGACTTGGGCGGGGCAGAAGTACTGGCACGGATTGCCGAATTCGACGGTGCAGCGATCGGCGCAGATGGTTGTGTCGACAACGTGCAGGTGGACGGGCTGGTTCTCGTCGTGCATCGTGCCGCTGTTGAAAACATCGGTCAACTTATCGAACGTAATCACGTTGTCGATTTTGGCACGCGGGGTCGGCGTCGGGCGATAGCCCATCTTCTTCATCCGCTGGTATCCGGCAACACCGCCGAGCTTGTCTTTGATGCCGAATCCGCGGCCGCCGGTGACCATTCCAAGCCCAACGTTGAGCATTCCGGCAATCATTCCGCCGCTGAAGCCCTGATGGAAATTACGGGCGCTGCGCATCTCTTTGAACGCCCATGAATCCTGGAACGCCAGCTCGTACGAGCTTAACTGCGCGGCGTCGAACTTGTCGGCAACAAGCGCATCGAAGGCGGTTTGGGCAGCCATCATTCCGGACTTCATCGCGAGATGAATGCCTTTCAGTCGCATGCCGTTTAAGAAGCCGCCGGAGTCGCCGATCAGCATTAGCCCATCCGCGTACGGCCGCAGCATTGCAAACAGGCCGCCTTCAGGAATCGCCTTTGCACCGTAGCGTATCAGTTTACCGCCTTCGAGCATTGCGCGAATCGCCGGATGAGTTTTGTAGCGCTGAAACTCGTTGTGGGGATCGGTGGTCGGATTGAGATAATCGAGCCCGGTGACAAGTCCGATGTCGAGAATATCGTTGTTCATACCGTAGATGAAGCCGCCTCCGAAGGTTTCGGTCGGGAGCGGAAAGCCGAGCGTGTGAATGACACTGCCGGGTTTTACGGTTCTCGGTGCGCACTGCCACAACTCCTTAACTCCGAGCGCATAGACTTGCGGCTCGCGTCCATCATCGAGTCGTAAACGCGGAACGGCCTGTTTGACCAGCGTTCCACGAGGCCCCTCACCCAAGATGACGATCTTTGCGAGCAGGTCCGGCCCGGGTT
>JALYVT010000278.1 GCA_030853105.1 Vulcanimicrobiota bacterium | reverse complement strand
CTTCCTGGCCTTCGGGCGTGGTACGTTGCCTCGCAATCGCTTGTGCCGTCAGCGCTTCGCTCGCGTCGTAACTGCTCTGCCCAACTTGCACGATTAGCGCCTTCGCGGCGGCAACTGCAAGCGGTGCGGCGGTAAGAACCTCACTTGTCACGCGCGCAACGGCGCCCTCAAGATCGGACAGCGGCACGACCTCATGCGCCAATCCGATTTGCTGGGCGCGCGCGGCGCTAAATCGCTGCCCGGTTAGGAACAGCGCACGCGCATTTCCGGCGCCGATCTTCGACAAGACGAACGGCGAGATCACTGCGGGAATGATGCCGAGTTTGGTTTCGGTGAAGCCGAAGATCGTCTCGTCGCTTGCGATTGCAACATCGCAGACCGCCGCCAGCCCTGCGCCGCCGCCGAGCGCCGCACCGTGAATCTGGGCGATCACCGGTTTGACGCAGCGGTCGATCGCGCGAAACATCTGCGACATGCGCTGCGCATCGGCAACGTTTTCCGCATGGCTCAAATCCAGCGAAGCGCGCATCCATTGGATGTCGGCCCCGCCGCAGAACACCTTGCCGGCTCCGGCGAGCACAACCGCGCGCACCGCCGGATCGGCACCGAGCCGCTCAAAAGCCGCATGCAACTCCGCGATGACTTCAGCATTAAACGCATTGCGGACATCGGGCCGGGAGAGCGTGACCCGGGCGACGGGTCCCTGCGTAGTGATGGTTAAGACTGGTTCGGACATCTCGCCCTCGATTCTCGGCCTCATCCAAGCTCGCCTACGCAGCGTAGAATGAGTATGAGCGTGGTACGATAGCGGCATGGCGCAGACAGAAGCACTCCTCGCCGGCCGGCATAGCCCGACGACGCGCCTTACCCATTGGCTGTTTTTCATCGCTTTTTTGGTGCTGGTCTCCAGCGGGCTGCAGATTTTTAACGCCGCACCCTATCTGGATGCCTCCGATAAGAGCAATCCGGCGCGGCGAGTGCTCTCGATTGATGCGTCGGCCGATGGCCACGGCGAGACGCGGCTCTTTGGGCACCCCTTCAACACGACGGGTTGGTTAGGCTGGACACCGGATGGGATGGGCGGCATGACGGCGCGCGCATTCCCGAGCTGGATTACAATTCCGGCCTACCAAAGCCTAGCCGACGGCCGCCGCTGGCACCTGTTCTTCGGATGGATCATGACGATCTGCGGCGCGGTCTACATCGTCGCCGGATTGCTGCGCGGCAACTTGCGCGAGCTGATTCTCACCAAGTCCGATCTGCCGAAGATTCTGCCGATGCAGCTCTACTATCTGCGCTTGCGTAAGCAGCCGCCGGAACACGGCAAGTATAACCCGCTCCAAAAGACCGCCTACACGCTGGTGCTGTTTGTTTTTGCGCCGCTGATCGTGTTGTCGGGTCTTGCGCTCTCGCCCGGTTTTGATGCGATGCTGCAGCCGGTCACCTGGGTCTTCGGCGGGCGCCAGTTCGCGCGACTGTGGCATTTCGTGTTGATGCTCGCACTGATCGGCTTCTTTATTGCGCACATCATTTTGGTCGCGACTAACGGCGTGTTCAATCAACTGCGCTCGATGATAAGCGGGCGTTTTCGCTTGGGCGCTCACGATGGAGTGGGCCCATGAAACGTCAGCTCTTTATTGCGAGTTCGCTTTCGGCGGCGCTCGCCGGCTGTTCGGCGATCGGCACCAAACTCAACGATAATCCGGCTTTTCACGCCGCGCTGGGTTCAGCTTCAAAGCTCAATCAAGCCGTGATCGGAACGCGCGGTATGGCGCGGCTCTATCCAAAATCGGCGATCGATCCGCAGTTCCGCGTGAACGGCTTCGATACGCCGAGCAGCAGCATGTATCAACACTTGCTCAAAGACGATTTTCATTCGTACCGTTTGAGTGTCGACGGTGCGGTGGAAAATCGGCGTGCGTTCACGCTGGCAGAACTGCAGAAGATGTCGCAGCGCTCGCAGATCACCCGTCACGACTGCGTTGAAGGCTGGAGTGTTGTTGGTGAGTGGAGCGGCGTTGCGCTGGGCGATCTGCTCGACGTCGTCAAGCCGCGCTCGGACGCGCGCTACGTCGTCTTTCACTGCATGGATCGCTCCTCCGACGGCGATCCGTACTATGAAAGCCTCAACCTGGGGCAGGCTCGGCACCCGCAGACCCTACTGGCTCTGCAGCTCAATTACAAGCCGCTCGACGCCGATCACGGTGCCCCGGTGCGCCTGCGCATCCCCACCCAGCTCGGCTATAAGAG
>JALYVT010000277.1 GCA_030853105.1 Vulcanimicrobiota bacterium | reverse complement strand
CTCCTAAAGCAACCGGATGCATTGCATCGCGTACCGTCAGTAGTGCGAGTTGTCGTACGACGTCTTTGGTGTCGAGCAGCGCCTCGACGTACTCAGTTGCCGGGCGACTGAGAATCTGCAGCGGCGTATCAAATTGAACGACTTGTCCGTCTTTCATCACGACGATGCGATCGGCGAGCCGCAAGGCTTCATCAACATCGTGGGTTACGAACAGAACAGTCGTTTTGAGTGTGCGCGCAATTCGTAGCGCGGCGTCCTGCAGCCGTGCGCGTACGATCGCATCGACCGCTCCGAACGGTTCGTCCATGAGCAGCACTTCGGGCTGCGCGGCAATCGCCCGTGCGACTCCGACACGTTGCTGTTCACCACCTGAAAGCTCGCGCGGAAAACGGCCGGCGTAGTTACCCGGGTTTAGCTCGACCAGATTCAGCAGTTCGTCAACCCGTGAGGCGATTTTTGTGCGATCCCAACGGAGCAGCGTTGGAACAACCGCGATATTCTGCGCGACGGTCATGTGCGAAAACAACCCGACGGCCTGAATAACATACCCGATTCCGCGTCGTAACTTGGTCGGCTCGATCGAACGCACTTCACGGTCGCCGACAAGCACTCGGCCCGAGTCCAGATTCACCATTCGGTTGACCGTTCGGAGCAGCGAACTCTTGCCGCAGCCCGACGGGCCGAGCAGCACCACGAACTCACCAGGATTCACCGCAAGACAAACGCCGTCAACGGCGTTGCGAATCGCACCGGGATAGCGAACGCAGGCCGATTCGAAGGCCACTGAAGTCCCGGCTATTTTGGCGAGCCCTTCAGAAATGCCGATACGACATCGGCGACCTCCTGATGTTGTCCGTCAACCTCATAGTTCAGCTTGCGCGCGCTTTCGTCGGTGATCAGCGCGGTGACGCGGTTCAGCAGCGAGGTAATCTGTGGGTACTTGCGAAGGGCGCCGTCGGTTATTACCGGCGCGACGTTATAGGCCGGCCAAAAATGGCGGTCATCTTTGAGGACGACGAGGTTGCTGACGCCGATCTGCCCATCGGTGGTAAACGCGGTGCATACATCGGCGTCACCGTCTAACAGCGCTTTGTACTTGAGGCCGATATCGTAGGTGCGGACGTTCTTAAATGCAAATCCGCCGTAGAATTTTTGCAGGCCCGGCAGCGCGTCGGCGCGCGCTACAAACTCGGGAATCGCCGCCAACCGGAGCTGCGGCGCCAGACGCGCGCACTGCGAAAGTGTGGTCAGGTTATACTTTTTTGAAATCGTTTGTGTCGTAGCGAGTGCCTGTGAGTTGTTCATCGGCGAAGGCGCAAGCCAGGTAAGGTGATAGCGCGATTGATAGTCGCGCTTGACCGTATCGTAAATCTGCTTGGCATTGCGCAGCTGCGGCAGTTTCAATACGTCGATCAGGGCGGTGCCGGTATATTCGGGATAGAAGTCGATTTCGCCGCGCGTGAGTGCTGTCATGGCGATTTGAACGCTTCCCAGATTAAACTTTCGCTCTACCGTAATGCCCGCGCCCTCCAGCGTCTGCGCGTAGATCTCGGCAACCACGAATGACTCGGTAAAGTTCTTTGATCCGATGCGTATTCCGCCGGAGTTCTTCTGAGAACAATTGGGAAGCAGGAGCGATGCGCCGAGCAGCGCCAGTAGATTACCGCGGGTCAAACTCAAGCGATGCCTCCTCCGGCCTGCAGCCGGCGTTGCGTGAATGCGAGCGTGATTTCAACGATGAGCGCGAGCGCTGCAACCGAAAGCGCACCGAGCAGCAGTTTGTCGGGCTGGTTTCCTTGCAGCCCGGTGGTGATGTACTCGCCGAGGCCCCCGGCTCCAATGAAGGCGGCCAGCGTTGCGCTGGCAATGACCTCGACCGACGCAGTTCGCAAACCGGCGAAGATAAGCGGGAGCGCAAGCGGCCATTCGATCCGCGCGAGCATCTGAACCGGGGTCATACCCATCCCTCGGGCAGCATCGAGCGCTGCGGGCGGTACGTTGCGAAAACCAAGATCGGTATTGATTGCGATCGGCGGAATCGCCAACAGCGCGAGTGCAATGACAGCCGGTTTGAACCCGACGCCGAGCGCCGGCAGAACAAAGGTGAGGACCGCCAAGCTTGGAACGACGCGCCCAACATTTACGACTGCCAAGATCGGGGAGCGCACCCGGAGCCTGTGTGCCGCCAGCGTTCCAAGCGGAATGCCGACGAGCAGGGCAATCGCAAGCGCACTTGCGGCAAGCGCAAGATGCGTCTGGAC
>JALYVT010000276.1 GCA_030853105.1 Vulcanimicrobiota bacterium | reverse complement strand
GTCAAACAAAACGGGTAACCAACGATACCGATGACATTCGCCTTGATGAGCGCGTAATTGCACGACTCGGTCCGGCCGCCATTCCATGGCGCTGGTATCAGGAAGGCTTTACAAGTCCGGATCATGAGGGCTTCATTGCACATCACGCGGCGCCGCAATATTTCGGCTACGTCGTCAAAAACGACGTTATGCACTCGCAGATGCGCGATCTAAGTACCTTCCCTGCGGACATTCAAGCGGGCCGTTTAGGCGAACGAGGCCTCTATTACCTCAAAGGCGGTTCGCAGAACACACTGGGTTTGCATCCGGCGAACAAGGACCCATTCGTACAGAGCCACTTCAACGGAGACGACGATCATCCGGGATATGCAGATGCACAGATATCCGAGGCGCACGTCGCCTCACTCGTGAACCTCATTGCAAACAGTAAATATTGGAGCGACTCGGTGATCGTGATCACGTGGGATGATGCGGGCGGCTTTTGGGATCACGTGGTTCCAAAGAGTTTCGAGAAGTGTCCCGACGCGCATCCATGCGGTGACGGCGAACGGGTTCCCGCAATCGTCATCTCTCCGTTTGCGAAGACCGGTGCAGTAGTGAAAGAGTATTACGATCAAGATTCCGTAATCAAGCTCGTCGAAACCGTGTTTGGTCTGCCGACTCTCGCTACGCTTCCCGATGAAGCGCCATATATGCCCAACGGACCGCGCGATGCAAATCCCGCAATCTCGAATTTAGCTGCTGCTTTTGATGGAGGCCGTCTTAGTGGTGCGACCGACCCTGTGCCAAGAAGTCTGGCGCTTTTTGCGGATGCGACGGTTCGCTCTATTCCGTCACCCCTGAACTGCGCATCGATCGGCGTCCAACCGGTGCCGCCGCCGCCCGGTGTGAGCGACTCGCCGCCTCCGGGGTTTAATCCACGTCCGTTTGCGACGCAAGCGCCACCGCACTAAATGCGAGGCGAGCCCCGCGCCGGAAAATATTGGTAGCCCCAACGGGATTCGAACCAAATACCCCAAGGAAAACGAGAGAATATAGGACGTTTGAGTCTGCGGCGATCCTTCGAGTTGCCGAAAGGCCCAGGCTACAGCCGGTGAACCGCGTAAGCCTGTCGCTAGAAGGTGGGAAGCTGTTCACAGTGCCCGTAGAAGAAAATATATGGCCAAGTTGCATCGAGTGCGCTTTCCCATGGCGCTCAAGACGATGTCCGCTTTGCGGCTCCAGTCATTTCTCGCTCTGAGTCTCAAAGAGTTTTAAGAATTGCTGAAACTTCTCAGTCGAGCGTTCGGCGGCGCTCCAACGTTTGATGCGGGCAAGATCGATCTGGCCGCCGAAGGCAATATTTATTGCGGTACGCAGGGCGCTGCGGTCTGCCCAGTGGTAAAAACCGGCGAGACGGTCGCAAACAGAATCAGTACGCGAAAGAATGTAGAGAATCTCGCTCTTTCGCTTTACCGTGTCGTAATTTCTAATAACTTCCGCGCCGACTGCTAACGGCCCCGGCGGGAACTCCAAGGTGTAGCGACTCTGTGAGTGGCTGTAGATACCGCCCGCTTCAGTAAACCCAAGGTGGCTCAGCGCGGCACGTGCGGAATCAGTATCAAGACTCATGACTATTACGAAGTCGGCATCGAGTGATTGATAGCGATGCGGCGCATAGTAGGTAGCCGCACTTCCCCCTGTAAGGACCGCCTTGGTGCCCGCGCGATCGAGTACCGTGCAAACGGCAAAACACACATCGATCAGCGAGGATTTTGGGGAGATGTTCACAAGGCTTTTCCGGCCCGGCGCGGTCGGCGCCGCAGGAGTTCAACTTCATCGAGAAGCGGCCGATCGGCCAGCGCCAGACGCAGCAGTAACGCGAGCAATTCGTTGTAGCCGAAAAAAACTGGATTCAATCGAACTTCGCGCTGCGCACCGATTACACGCGACGCGACAACCCCTTGCCTCTCGAGGTCGTTGATGATCCGCTGTGTACTTAAGAGCGATGCATTAAGGATACGCGCGACTTGCCGCGGATACGTTTGCTCCAACAGGGCAATCGCCAGGAGCACCCGCGTCCGGATACCCGTGCCAAAGAGTCGCAACGCTACTTCTGTCATAACAAAAGTATAGCATAAACATAGTCAACTGACTACATTTTTGTTACGACCAGGCTCCGCCCGCCCCGTACGTCACAAGCAGCGGAAAAGTTGAGGCGGCTGGTTCTTCTTTACTGTGAATGTGCCAATGACGATGTCGGCCGCATCCTTGACCTCGGTTGTAA
>JALYVT010000275.1 GCA_030853105.1 Vulcanimicrobiota bacterium | reverse complement strand
TTTGCGGGCGCGTTTGCGACCGTACTTCTTCGATTCTTTCTCGCGCGGATCGCGGGTCAACAGACCCTGGTGGCGCAGCACGGCACGGAGCGTTTCGTCCATAAGAACCAGCGCGCGCGCGATACCGTGGCGGACTGCACCGGCTTGACCGGCCACCCCGCCGCCCTCGGCCTTTACATCGATATCGAAGCGCGAAGCGCTTTGGGTTGCTTCAAGCGGCTGACGAACGATCTGTTGCAAACTTGCGCGGCTGAAATATTCGTCCAGCGGCTTTTTGTTGATCGTGATGACGCCCTGGCCGAGCGAGAGTCTCACTCGCGCGATCGAACGTTTACGACGGCCGGTTCCCTGAAAAGCTTCGGTCACAATTCTCCTAGATGAGCGGCTGCGGCTTTTGAGCTTCGTGCTCATGAGCCGAACCGACGTAGACTTTTAAACGTCCCAGTTGCACTTCGCGCATCTTGTTGGTCGCGAGCATTCCGCGGACAGCGCGCTCGACGAGCCGCTCCGGATGCTTCTGACGCACCTCGCCTGCCGTCTCGGTGTAGAGACCGCCGGGGAAACCGCTATGGCGATAGTAGACTTTTTGATCCCATTTGTTGCCGCCGAGTTCGACCTTCTCCGCATTGACCACGATAACGTGATCGCCGTTATCGATGTGGGGCGTCCATGTCGGCTTCTTCTTGCCCGAGAGCGCACGCGCAATCTGCACCGAAAGTGTACCAAGCCGCTGCCCGGCAGCGTCTATGATATACCAGTCGTGCTTGGTATCGGCGGTCTTCATCTGAAACGTACGCATGGTCAAGTTCCTTAAAATGCTTTTCTACAGACGGGCATATCGCCGGCGGTATCTGGGCGCCTACGGCAACCGGGGTATTGTATAGGAGAACGGCGCAGGCCGTCAAGCGAAGGAGTCGGCGCGGCGGGGTGGTGGGTTTGAGGGCCCTGGGACGAGGGTCGGGGTCGAGACCGGGCTTGGGGCCGTAGAGGCGCCGGCCGACGGCGCGGGTGTCGGTGGGCTGCCGGGAAGCGGCTGGGAGCGACGCCACACCGGAACGTTGAGGTCGGGAGTCGGGGTCGGCTTCGCGACGGATTTGGCCTGCGGATGGACGGCGGCCGCAGTCGATGCCGGCGCCGGCGTGGGAAGCGGCACGGGCGGAATGCGCGGATCGGGGAAATGCGGGTCGGGAGCGACCGAGAGTACCTGGCTGTCCTTCCAACCCGGGCCGTACGGGCTTGTCGTTTGATTCGGGTTAGGCGTAAGCACCGCGTACGGAATCGAATCCAAGCGCTTTTCGGTTGCTTGCCCTAGTACCCGATCGCCCATACGCTCACCAATGAGCACGGCCGCAAGCAGCACGACAACGCCGATAAACAAGACCGCGGTGACTAACCGCTTAGACGGATCCATAGATCACCTAGGCTTCGCTGATCACCGGGATTCGCCCCGGGCGAATCCATCGGTTGGCCGGCACGGGCAAGCCATTAGACGGTCGTAAGCTCGGGTGAAATGTCGCGGCGTGCCGCACCGGCGTGGCGGTCGCGCGGTGTGCCGAGCAGCGCCAATTGGTACAACTCGCCTGCTTCCAACTTTACGCGTTCAGTTTTGCCGCGGAACTCAATTGAAACATCACGTTCACCCCCCAGCATATTGCAGAGGAAGAGCCGCACGGCGCCGCTCTCTTCTTCTTCAAACGCAATCGCACCAACATCAACCGGCGAGGTGATAACTTCGCCGCTAACATCATTTCCGGCGTAGATGCATTGGAACGGCTCTTCGGCGGAGAGCTCGGGCATGTTCCCATAGATGACGCTGCGCACCAAATCGATAACGTACGTGCAGAGCTGACCGCCCCAGTGCATCCGAGCCGCCGCCACCCACTGCCAGTCTTTTGGTTTCAGCGGTGCGAGATGCGGCCGACCGGAGGTGCGATACCCATCGAGACCGCCGACCGTTTCGGCTACCGCCCACAGGTATTTCGCGCCGGTCCACGGCGAAAGATACATGCCTCGGTTCGTTAACGAACCGCCGTCAAACCACTCGCCGAACTCGCCCGGAACGGTATTGCGCGCGCTGCCGCCCTCCATTGCTTCATAGATCGCGTGCATCCAATGGACGGCTTGCTCGACCATACCGTTGCGCGCCAGCGCGACCGCAAACCACAGCGTCAAATCCGGCCACACACCGCCCAGCAATCCGAAGCCATGCGAGGGGAAGTACCAGGAATCTGCCGTAGAAATCGTTCGCAAGCCGACCGGTGTTACAA
>JALYVT010000090.1 GCA_030853105.1 Vulcanimicrobiota bacterium | reverse complement strand
TCCGTGGCAGCGAAGCGCCCGGATCTGCTCTACGCTTATATCGGCATGGGTCAGGTGATCGATTTTCGCGAAAATGAACAGATCGGTTTTAATTGGACGCTTGGGCGGGCCCGCGGAAAGCATAACGCCGAGGCCGTGAGCGAACTTGAGGCGATTGCACCGTATCCCGGTAATGGTGCATTCAATATTGCGAAGATGACGACGGAACGCAAATGGTCGATCCGGTACGGCGCACTTGCATTCGGGCGCAGTAATGCGGACTTCTATTTCCATGCGCCGCGGCTCGCGCCTCAATACACTGCCGCTGACCGCAAGGCGCTGGATGACGGTAGTGCGTTCACGATCACCACGATGTTCCCACAGCTCGCGGATGTAACGTTCAAAAACCTAAACAAGCTCGACGTTCCGGTAATCATGTTCCTGGGGCGGCACGACTACACCGCACCATCCTCGATCGCGGCGGCATGGATGCAACGCCTGCAGGCGCCGAAGAAGGTTACCGTCTGGTTTGAGAACTCCGCACACCTACCGATGATCGAGGAGCCCGGCCGCACATTCGCTGCGCTTCTCAAATATGCTCGACCACTGGCTCCTTGATCGCAGATACGCGACCGCTAGACTTGCATCCGTTCGATTTCTTGATAGGCTTCCAACAGTTTGTTGCGCATTGCGAGGGTGAAGTTCATTGATAGGTTGGCTTCTTCTACCGAGGTGACGACTTTGTTGAGGTCGTTGGTTTTACCGGAAGCGAAATCGCGGCTGAGCTGATCGGAGGTCGTCATCTTCGTGTTGACGTCGTCCATCAGGCCTTTGACGGTATCCTTGAACGAAGTCGCGCTCTCGCCTGGAGCGCCGACGCCGGGGAGAGCACCTGGCGCGCCACCAGGAATCGGTTCAGTTGTCGGCGCGAGATTCGGTGCAATATCCGGTACGAATGTTCCCGGGACGACTTTGCTCATTGCTGAACCGAACGAAGGGATTTCCAAATCTAACTCCTGAGGAGACCGATTGCGGCGTTGCCCATGTTGCGGGCTTCTTGAATTGCGGTAACGTTAGCCTCGTACGCGCGCGATGCTGCCATCATGTCGACCATCTCTTTGACGACTTCGATATTCGGCATGTGTACATATCCGCGTGCATCCGCGTCTGGGTTGCTCGGATCGAACACCAGCTTGTCGGGACTAGGGTCGTTTACGATGCCGATCGCCTGCACGCCCGCTTGCCCGTTTCCGCTCTCATCGCCGTTGAGCGAGCCTTCGGCTTGACCGGCGGCTGTATCTGGCTTTTCCCCGAAGACCACCAGTTGACGTTTGAACGCGCCGCCTTGTGGGGTGTGCGTGGTATTGACGTTGGCAATATTGTTGGCGATCACGTCCATCTGCAGCCGTTCGGCCGATAGACCTGATGCGCTAATCTCGATTGAATTATAAAAACCCATCTACGCTACAGATTCCCCGAAATTGCTTCGCGCATGCGCATGAACTGCACTTGCAGCAGCTGCGACATCGTCTGCGAATAGCCCGAGTTGATTGATAGCTGTGCCATCTCCTGATCGACATCGACGTTGCTCTTATCGACGCGCATTTGCGTGGTTTGGTCGACTGTCGGCTTCACATCGAACGGCTGCCCCGGCTGCGCACCGTTGATCGCGAACTGCCGATCGTCGTCGGTCGCGAGCGTGAGCTGGTTCGAATCGGGCGGCGTCGCCTGGGTCGCGGCCAATGCTTCCTTAAACGACACATCCGAGCGGCGGAAGTTCGGCGTGTTGGCGTTGGCGATGTTGTTCGCGAGTGCGCCCTGCTCGGTGCCGGCGCCGGTCATGGCGTCCGACAGCATACCGACGGTCGAGCCGAAGTTCATCGCGGAGATATCGCTCATTGCTAATTTCATCGGCGCTCGGCCGGATTTCTTAAGGCAACTGCCCAGCGAATTGGGTCGCATGAAGGCGAGCGTACGCTCCGCCTGCAGCCAGCAAACGCTCGTGCGAACCGACTTCTTTAACCGATCCGGCTTCAATGTAAAGAATTGTGTTGGCTCGCCGAATCGTCGAGAGCCGATGCGCGATGATGAGCGTGGTGCGGCCGGGCAGCAAGCGGTCGAGCGCCTCTTCGATTAGCGCCTCGGAGTGGCTGTCTAAAGCGCTGGTTGCTTCGTCCAAAATCAGGATTCGCGGATCGCGCAGAATCGCGCGCGCGATCGATATTCGCTGACGCTGCCCGCCGGAGAGCCGAATCCCGCGCTCACCGACCTCGGTTGCGTAGCCGTCCGGAAACGCACTGACGAACTCATCAGCATTGGCTTCACGCGCAGCAGCATGCACCTCGGAATCGGTCGCGCTCAGGCGCCCATAGCGAATATTCTGCGCGATGCTTCCGCGAAAAAGCATTGCTTCTTGCGGCACGATTCCGATTGCGCCGCGCAGATCGGCCATGCGCAGCCGATCCAAATCCACGCCGTCTAGCGTAATTCGACCGGCCTGCGGTTCATAGAAACGCGGCACCAGATTGACGATCGTCGTCTTCCCCGCACCCGATGGACCCACTAACGCCACGATCTCGCCGGCCGCAATCTCCGCCGAAAAATCACTGAGCACCGGCGGTTCACCCGCGCCGTAGGAAAATTGAACGTGATCGAAAACAATTGCGCCGTTCACGCGGCCGAGCGGTCGGGCGTCCGGGTGATCTTCGCGCTCGATCGGCAGATCGAGAATCTCATAGACGCGCCCGGTTCCAACCAGCGCTTTTTCGATCTCACCGGTGAAGGCCGCAAAGCGATTCATGGGGTTAATGAGCAATACAAGGGCGGCCCAGTAGGCAAGCAGGTTTCCGCTGCTCAAACGCCCCGAGAGCACCTCACGCGCCGAAAACCAGATCACGAATACGATAGCAATCAGCATGATCGTCGAAACGACCAGCGGTTGCGTTGCAATAAACTGGGTGAGCTTCATGTACGTTCCGAAATACTCGGTATTGCTGCGCCTGAAGCGTTCAGTTTCGTAACTCTCGCGGTTGAAGGCCTTCACGACGCGCTGGCCCTGCAGAACTTCGGTTAAGTTGGCGGACAGATCGGCGATTCGCTGCTGCGAGCGAAGCGTCGCATTCGAGATCAGCTTTTGAAATTTCGAGACCGCGAACGACACGATCGGCGCGACACCGATCAGGGCCAGCGTCAGTAGCCAGTCTTTCTCAAGCATGTAGATGAGTGAGGCAACAAATTGAAACGTGTTTTGAATCAGCTGCGGCAACGAGATCGTCACCGCGTCGGTCATCAGTTGCAGGTCGTAGGAGAACCGCGAGATTAACTCGCCGGGTCGCCACTTATCAAATCCGCCAAGCGGGAGCTGCAGCACCCGGCTAAAGAGCCGCACCCGCATTTTGGCGATCAGATGCTGGCCGCTCCAAGCCATCAAATAGGTGTTTCCATAGGTGCCCAGTGCGCTCAGCGTGAGCAGCGCGAACGTTCCGATGAGGATGTAGTAGAGCAGGCGCGTGGAGTGTTCGTGGTTTAGGACATGATCTTGCAGCAGCCCAAGCGCCTGCGGAAAAGCGAGCTGCGTGACGCCGGCGATTGCCCCCAGCACGAACGCCGTTAGGATCCGCAGATAGTACGGGCGCGCATCGCGGAACAGCCGCTTGAGAATCTGGGCTCTGGTCATCGGGACTTTGGCTTGCGGCGCAGGCTGGGTGAAACCTCTAGGCCTCTGCCGCGGTATCTTTGCCAGACTACTTTTTGGGAGATTTTAGCGGTGGATTGCTTCTTTCACAACAACGTCCCATCGGTCGCGCAGTGCGTCGATTGTCGCAAGCCGGTCTGCGCCACCTGTCGCGACAGCGCGGGATATTGCCCCGGCTGCCGGCTCGCAGCCAAAATTGACTCGGCAGCCGCAGCACGCGGCGAGTTGCCGGGCCAAGTCCCGCCGCGCCAAGCCTATCGCGAACGTGGACGGCAGTATCAGGAGCCGCAGTATCAACAGGAACCGCAGTACCAGCAGCCGGCAGCGCGTGCGAATGCCACGGTCGCAACCCTCGAGGACCCGATTGAATCCCGCGCGCTGGTTGCGCTAGGGTATCCGCTTTGGCCCCTCGCCGCACTCTCGCTCTTCGATCGCAAGCAATCGCGTTTTCTGAAGCGTCAGGCCATTCAAGCCCTCGCGTTCAACTTCGGCATGGCTGCTCTCGGCGGGCTGTTCTTTTACGTCGGCAACATCGGAATACTCGGCTGGAGCGCGCTCATGCTCTCCGCCTTTGTCATGCCGGCGTGGCTCATTGGGGTAATCTTCTACGGCATCAAAACCTTCAACGGTGAGGAAGTTCGCATACCCATCATCACCGACTGGGTAGACGAGAAGTTACCGGCTTGATTCCGGCTTAGCGCTCCTTCGCGACGTGCGTCGAATAGCGCACTAAGAACTCGCGAGCGGCGATTTCGTGGTCGAGAATCGGCTGCGGATACACGGTAGCGTTGAAAAACGGCAGTTCGATCTGCTCGCTGGTTCGCCGCGAGTTCGTGAAGCGCGATCCGATGAGCCCGGAAAGCTCGGGAATCCAGCGGCGAACATAGTCGCCTCGCGGGTCAAATCGGCCGGCCTGTTTTCGCGGATTATAGATGCGTGGATAGGCGGCTAGGTCGGCGCCGACGCCGGCAACCCACTGCCAGTTGCCGATTGCAAGACTCGGTTCATCTTCGATAAGCAGCTTCTCCCACTGCGCATACCCGACTCGCCAATCAACGCCTAAGTCAAAACAGAGAAACGAGGCGACAATCGCGCGAACGCGCGGATGCATCCAACCGGTTTCGCGCAGTTGGCGCATACCGGCATCGACCAAAGGATATCCAGTTTCGCCTAAGCTCCAGGCATTTAGCCCAGCGTGCGAGCGCGCGAACGTAAAACCACGCATCTTCGCTTGCAGCGGTTCGTCGTCTGCGGTGTGGTACCACGACAGCTGTAAAAAGAAATCGCGCCGCGCGAGTGATCGCAGGAACATTCGCAGCGATGCGCGTTCTTCGGTGAGCAAGAATGGGTCGTCGCAGCGTTTAAGCGTTTCTCGGACGACCGTCCGGGCCGCGATCGTTCCGAACGAAAGGTCGGCGCTCAGCCGAGACGTGCGTTCATCCGCCGGAACGTTGGCAGCGACCGAGTATTGCAGAGCCGGCCCGTGCAGGAATGCGCGCAGTTGCGCGGTGGCTAGGTTTGGCCCGACTAGCGGCGCCGATTCGTGTGACTGAAACTCATCGCAATTCGGCAACGCTTCACTCTGAAGTTCCATTTGAGCAAAGCGCAGCAAGAGCGGGGAATCATACGACGGAACAGCAAGCTTACGCCAGACCATAAAATAAGGTACAAACGCGCGATAGCCTTCGCCGTCGCCGCCTCTGCGCTCCGCAGTCGTCTGCTCGGGCGGCAATGCCGGCGCATCGTGAACCACCATCGCCCGCAGACCGGCCTCTTCCAACTCCGACTGAAGACGCTGATCGTGCTGCACGCCCATACGATCGTAGCTTGCGCTCCAGGCGACACCGAGCGAGTCAGTTGCGCGCGCGATCGCCTTTAGAATTGGCCCCGCGCGCCCACGGCGAACGATCAGCCGCGAACCGCGTTCGCGCAATTGCCGATCGAGCGCGGCCACCGCACTGCAAAAAAATGCGGCACGGCGTGGCGAGGCTGCGAGCCGCTCGTGCATCGGCGAATCCAGAAGCAGGACGGGAATTATCTCGCCGTATTTAGCAGCGCATGACAACCCCGCGTGATCGTCGATCCGCAGATCGCGGCTGAAGCGATAAATGAATGCCGGCATCGCCTCAGAGCGCTTCGATTCGCATGGGTCGCCGATTAGCCAAAAGGGAGTCATCTCCCCACTTGCGTACAGACGAGGAGTGTCTCCGCGAAAGGTCTTTATTCGCTTCGCGCAGGCGAGCGACATCGAACGCTTGGTTAAAGAGGGCGTCATTACCGGCGCGCCGCCTCCGAACGAGAGCTGGAATCATCGCATCGTGAAATGGCTAACCGAACAGAAAGCCGGTCGTCGCGTCATTCTCATCGCGGAGGACGAAACTGGTTTGCTCGCCACGGTGCAACTGGTCTTTAGCTTTCCGGCCGGTTACAACGACCCCGAAGCCGCCAACGGAATGGACGTCGCAATGATGGAGGGCTTGCGAATGCGCTCGGGAGCCCGCACCGAGATCGGCAGCGAGTTAGTCGGCGAAGTCCAAGTGCTTGCGCGCAAACGTAATGTGAAGACCCTCACCTTTTGCCTGCCGATGAACCAAGAGCGCGCGCTACGTCAAGCCAAACAATGGGGGTTCGAAGAGTTTCGAATCATGGCCGAACCCAACAAAATGCTCGCCTTCTTCCGCAAATCCATCGATTAGCCGCCCGGATTCATCCTTATTGCGTTGCTTGGTTTCGGAAGCGAATCGGTGGTTGAACTATGGAACGTGAAGGCATCGCGATAGACGCTCGAAACCGGTCGACCGTTCAAGAGTTTGGGCGAATACCGGGCCTTCATCGCGGCCGCGCAGGTTGCGTCGTCAAGCGAAACCCAGCCCGATGACGTCGTGATCGCGCACTTCGTCGGCGTACCGTGCTCGTCTATCGATACCGCGAATACGGCGGTGCCTTCGGCTCCCTGATCGTACGCCAGTTGGCTGGGACGCGGCGTGATCGCTGACTCCCCGCCAAGCGGCATTGCTTCGCGGGTTGAATAACTCGCGGCGATTTGATTGGGCGCAATCTGCATCGATTCCGCGCTGTGGGTCATCGAAGGCGCCATGGGTTCACTTATCGTTTTCGTCGTCGTTTGGGCGATCGTCTGGTCTTGCATGCGCCGCCAAATCGGCACGCCGGAACTTTCAGCCGGAGCGCTCGCCTTCGCAACGACGGCCGAGTTCACGGAATGAGCGGCCCCCACGGGCTGCTTCATAGAGGAGATTTTCACCGGCACTGTAGCAATTCGTGCAATCGGGGTTCGCGTCAACGTCACCACATTGTGCTGCACGACGACGACCTTTGTCGCGACTGCTCTCGCGATGGGTTTGGCATCGCGAGTCGAGCGCCGCTCAAGTGTAATTCGAGTGCCGTCGTAGTTGAGTACAAGCGGATCGGCTGCGATCGGATGCATAGTGCTAATTCCCGACCCAATCAGCAGATGGCCGATGATCGAGATGAGAAAACAGACGCCTAAAAAACTGAGTCCGTATTTCGCGACGTGAGTGCGGCCGCCCAATCGATCCATCAATGGTGCGCGAACATCCGGCTCCCAGATCTCGGCTCGCCGCGCATCGGCAACGCGCGCACTGACTCGTTCCAGTTCATGCTCGCCGCCAAACGCCTGCAAACACGTTGCGCATTCGGCAAGATGCCGGCGATACTCCAGGCGTTCTAGCTGCGTGGCTTCGCCGAGCGCGATTGCGCCGGCCAAAATCTCAGTGCGAGCGTGCGTGTTACTCACTCACGCTCCGTCATAACCGACCGCAATGTACGCATCGCGCGGCAAACACGCTGGCGTACCGCGTCGGGGCTTATGCCGAGCATGGACGAGGCTTCTTGCGATGAATATCCCGCATAGCTGGTCAGCATGACCGCGGCGGCTTGTTCGCTCGGCAACCGATGCAGGGCAATCTGCAGATCGATTGATGCTGCACTGCGCTCGTCGATACGCAGACCTTTTAGATCAGCGTCGCGTTCGAGCGGGGTAAAGCGCAGAATTTTCTTTCTCCTTAAAAATGAAATTGCGTTGTTAGTCGCAGTTTTGTAGAGCCATCCGGCGCTCAGGGGGCGTTCGGGGTCGGCCTTCAGCGTCCGATAGGCGGCAAAAAAGACGTCTTGCGTGATATCGAGCGCGACATCCGGATCGCTGACCATCCGCCGAATATAGCGCGCGATCTTGGTTTGATGCTCGCGCACTAACGTCTCCACCCGCAGATGTGCGACCGGAGCATCGGTTGCGGCGAGGTAGACCTTCTCCATTTTGGCCCCTTTTTGGTTTCGGCAACGCTCGATTAGCGTTCCCTGAATCATACCACCTAACGGTTGATTCGTCTGTCCTGTGACCGTCCCACACTCGCGGTTCGGCCGGAGGCCGAACACCGGGGACTAACCGCCGATTTGGCTGAAGGCGCGCATCGCGCTGGAGGTCTGCCCAATCTCCAAATGGTGGCGCTCCGGCTTGATGAGCATCGCGGTCCTCAAGATCGCCGCCATCTCTTCTCGGTCGGCTCCGGCGCGCAGGGGGGTCCTCAGGTCAATCTCCTGATCGCCGAAAAGGCAGAGACGCAAGCCTCCCTCAGCCGAAAGACGGACCCGGTTGCAACGCTCGCAGTACTCGTGAGAGAGCGGGCTGATTACCCCGACCGCTCCCGAGCCACCGGCGAATTTGAAATAGCGGGCGGGCCCGTTTCCGCCCGGACCTTCGCTCGCCAGCAAGTCGCCGCTCCGCGAGATGCGCTCAAGAATCTCGTCGGAGCTGATATAGCTCTGGGAGTGCAATTCGAGATTTTCATGAACCGGCATGACTTCGATGAAGCGAACAAAGATCGCGCGGCTCTTAGTAAGCGCCGCGAAGTCGACCAGTTCGTCGTCGTTCCGTTCGCGCATCACAACACAATTTAGTTTAATCGGCGCAAGCCCGGCATCGATCGCGGCATCGATCCCCGCAAGGACGCGCGAAAGTCCCGGGCGACGCGCAATTTTTTCAAAGCGATCCTCTCGCAACGTGTCCAGCGAGATATTCACGCGGTTGAGACCGGCGTCAACCAACCGATCAACCTGGTCGGCGAGAAGCAGCCCATTGGTCGAAAGCGCAATATCGGTAATCCCGTCGACCGACGCAATCGCGCGCACCAAAGTCGACAAGTCTTTTCTCACGAGCGGCTCACCACCGGTCAACCGGATTGACCGAACACCGACCGACGCGGCTGCGCGAACCAACTCACCGA
>JALYVT010000089.1 GCA_030853105.1 Vulcanimicrobiota bacterium | reverse complement strand
CGGCGCATCTCGCGCCCGGGTCTGCGCGTCTACACCAACAAGACCGAGATTCCGCGCGTATTGGGCGGACTGGGCGTGGTCATCATGTCGACGTCGCGCGGAATCATGTCCGGCAAACGTGCAAAAAAGGAAGGCTGCGGCGGCGAAGTCCTAGCCTACGTATGGTAATCAAATGAGTAGAATTGGAAAGTTGCCGGTCGCCGTTCCGAGCGGCGTAAATGTCAATCTGGGCGACGGCGAAGTGCATGTCAAAGGACCCAAAGGCGAACTACGCCAGCACATCCTCCCGGTTGTCAGCGTGAAACTTAACGACGGTCAGGTCGTTGTCGAGCGGTTGGGCCAAGCCAAAGAGCATCGCTCGGCGCACGGTCTTACGCGCACACTCATCAACAACATGATTGAGGGCGTTAGCAAAGGTTTTCGCAAGAGTCTGGAAATTCAAGGCGTTGGTTATCGCGCAGCCAAGGCCGGCGAGAAGCTTAACTTGACGCTCGGGTTCTCGCATCCGGTCAGCTACAACGCGCCCGCCGGCATCTCGTTCACCGTCGAGGGCACCAACAAGATTCACGTCGACGGTATCGATAAGCAGAAAGTCGGCCAAGTTGCCGCCGAGATTCGCAATCTGCGTCCGCCCGAACCGTACAAGGGTAAAGGCATTCGCTACGAAGGCGAATACGTTCGCAAGAAGCTCGGTAAAGCGGGCAAGGCAGGGAAGAAGTAATGGCTGCAATTTCAAAAGATATCTCGCGTCAGAAGCGCCATCGCCGCGTTCGCCGCAAGGTCGCCGGTTCGGCCGAGCGTCCGCGCTTGCTGATTCGCCGCACCCTGCACCACATCTACGCGACGGTCGTCGACGATGCGAAGGGCCATACGATCGTGTCGGCATCGACGCGCGAGTCGGCGCATGCAAAGTTAGATTCAAAGACCAATCTCGAAGCCGCTCAAAAGATCGGCTCGACGATTGCCGCCAAAGCCAAAGAAGCCGGCGTGAGCAAAGTCGTCTTTGATACCAGCGGTCTCAAATATCACGGTCGCGTCAAAGCCCTGGCTGATGCAGCGCGCGAAGCAGGGTTGGAGTTTTAAGTATGAACTATAGAGGTCGCGATCGCGATAACAGCGGTTTTGAAGAGACGGTCGTTCGCGTAAACCGCGTCGCGAAAGTCGTTAAGGGCGGCAAACGCTTCAGCTTTAGCGCGCTGGTGGTCGTCGGCGATCGCAAGGGTAAAGTTGGATTTGCCATCGGCAAAGCCGGTGAAGTTCCCGAAGCGATTCGCAAAGCCGTCGAAGCCGCGAAGAAAAACCTGGTTGTCGTGCCGATGGTCGAGAAGACCATTCCGCATCCGGTAACCCTGCAACTCGGTGCCGGCCGTGTGATGCTCAAACCAGCTGCACCGGGTACCGGCGTTATCGCCGGCGGTGCGATGCGCGCCGTCTTGGAGCTGGCCGGCATTCACGACATTCTCACCAAGTCACTGGGCAGCAGCAACCCGATCAACGTCGTCTATGCAACCATCGAGGCGCTGCGCTCACTGCGCACCGTCGAGCAAGTTGCAACCCTTCGCGGCAAAACCGTCGCGGAGATCTACGCTTAAGAAAGCAGATCATGGCAGAGAAGAAATCGGCGAAAAAAACGCCGAGCAAGAAAAAGGCGGTTAGTGCAAAGACCAGCACGAAGGCCGCTGCGAGAAAACGCGCTCCGAAACCTGCGGGGCATGGCCTGCCCGCACCAACGAGTGCGGGGTTGACGCTGGGCGCAATCAAGCCAAGCAAAGGCTCCTGGCCCAAGCGCACGCGGGTCGGCCGCGGACACGGTTCGGGCATGGTCAAGACCGGCGGCGAAGGCGGCAAAGGTCAGACCGTTCGTTCGGGCGGCGGCAAGGGACCGGCATTCGAAGGCGGACAAACACCGTGGGCACGCCGTCTTCCGCACAAACGCGGCTACTCGCAGAAGGCCCGCGATATCGGGCATTTCCGCGAACTGATGGCAGTCGTCAATCTGCACGACCTCAGCGACTGGGATACCTCGGTTGAAGTCTCGCCTGAGACCCTCAAAGTTGCAAACAAAATCAAAGCGTTGCGCGACGGCGTGAAAATTCTCGGCGGCTCGAAAGCCGGCAAAGCGCTCCCGACCGGTCTGCGTTTCCGCGATGTGCTGTTTTCGGGCAGTGCAAAAGAGGCGCTTAAGGCCGCCGGCGCCACAATTGAAGGCGAGTAACCTTGCTCAATAATCTTCGCGCGGCGCTGCTGGTTCCGGATATTCGCAAGCGGGTGCTGTTTGTATTCGGCGCGTTCGCGCTGTTCGTGTTCATGATTCACGTGCAGCTACCCAACGTTAACGAAGCTGCGTGGCAGCGCGTGCTGCAGGGCGGCACGTTCTATAACTTCTTGGGCTTTCTCTCGGGCGGAGCGCTGCAGAAGCTCTCAGTTATTGCGATGGGTATCACGCCCTACATCAACGCGTCGATTATCATGCAACTGATGACCGTCGTGTTGCCGCAGCTCGAAGAGATGGCGAAAAAGGGCGGCGAAGAGGGCCGCAAAAAAATCAGCCAATATACACGCTGGCTTACGATCATCTTGGCCGGCATTCAGGGCACGTTCATGGCAATCGCGATGAAGAGTAACAACGTCTTCTATGACAATTCGCTTGCCTATCTGTTGTTTGCAATTATGGCGATGGTCGCCGGTACGATGTTCCTGATGTGGCTCGGCGAGCAGATTAGCGATAAGGGCATCGGTAACGGCATCTCGCTGATCATCTTCATCGGGATCGTTCTTCGCTACCCGCAGTATGTTTCGCAGACGTTTTCGCAGACCAGCAAGGGCGGCGAGAGCGTGCTCAACATCGTGATCTTCTTCCTGATCTCGCTTGCCATCATTGTCTCGATTATCTTCTTATATCAAGGCCAGCGCCGGATTCCGGTGCAGCAAGCGCGTCGGACAGTCGGGCGAAAGATGTTTGCAGGCCGCTCAACCTATATTCCGCTGCGTCTGAACAACGCGGGCGTTATCTCGATCATCTTTGCAATCTCAATCTTGCTGCTGCCGCAACAAGCACTTTCGTGGTTCGGCGCGCATCCCGGTTCAACCGGACCGGCGGCTTCGGTTGCGGCCTGGCTGCAAGAGTACTTCGCGCCGAGTTCACCGCTGTATAATCTTGTGTACTTCGTGCTGGTTGTCGTCTTCACGTTCTTCTATAGTGCCATCGTCGTCAACACGCGCGACATCGCCGACAATTTGAAAAAGAGCGGGTCGTTCATTCCGGGGATTCGTCCCGGTCAGCCGACCGTCGAGTACATCAACCGGATTTTGATGCGAATCACTACGGCAGCCGCGATCTATCTTGGGCTGCTCGCGGTTCTGCCGGGAATGCTTCAGCGTGGGCTTTCGGTCACCACGTTCTATCTCGGCTCGACGTCGCTGCTGATCGTGGTCGGCGTTGCGCTCGACACGATCACGCAGATCGAAGCGCGTTTAGCGATGCGCGACTATCGCGGGTTCACAAAAAAGTAGATGCGGCTGATTCTGCTCGGCCCGCCGGGCGCCGGTAAAGGCACGCAGGCGCGCGTTCTTGAGCAGCGTTTCGGTGCACGCCAGATCTCGACCGGCGATATTCTGCGCGAGCATCGCAAACAGCGCACCGAGCTCGGGGTGAAGGCTGAAGAGTACATGCTGCGCGGCGATTTGGTGCCCGACGAGCTGGTGATCAAAATGATCGACGGAGAACTCGATCCGACTCGCGGCTTCATCATGGACGGCTTTCCGCGCACTGTCGCGCAAGCGCAGTCGTTTGATGCCTTGCTGAAGAGCAAAGGGCTCGATTTAGGGGCAGTCGTTCACTTTAACGCCGATCGGCAAACGCTGGTGCGCCGATTGAGTGCGCGCTGGAGCAATCCGCGCAACGGACGTACTTACAACACGCTGACCAACCCGCCGAAGGCGGCTGGAATCGATGACGAGGACGGCGGGCCGCTCATGCAGCGCGAAGACGATAAGGCCGAGACCGTTCAAAAGCGGCTGGATGTGTTCGACGAGCAGACCACGCCACTGATCGAGTATTATCGCAGCACCGGAAAACTTGTCGATGTCAACGGATTGCTGTCGGTCTCCGACGTGACCCATGAGATCCTCGAAAAAATCTCCACCGAGGTCGATGCGTGATTACGCTTCGCAGCGCTCGCGAGATCGAGACGATTCGTCGCGGCGGCAAGATTACGGCCAAAGTGCTTGGCGATCTGATGCGAGCCGCGCGCCCGGGCATGACGACCGGCCAACTCGACAAATTGGCTGAGGACGGCATTCGCGAGCGCGGCGGCGTGCCGACGTTTATCGGCTACAACGGATTTCCGGGATCGATCTGCGCGTCGGTGAACTCCGAAGTCGTCCACGGGATTCCGGGCGACTACATCTTACGAGAGGGCGATCTGCTCTCGATCGATATCGGTACAACCTTCGAGGGCTATGTGAGCGACACCGCGGTTACCATCGGTATCGGCACTATCTCGAGCGCGGCCCAGCATCTGCTGCGCATCACCCAAGAGTGTCTGATGCTGGGGATAGCCCAGATGCGTGCCGGAAAGCGGCTCGGCGATATCGGTCACGCCGTCCAGAGCTACGCGGAGAAGCACGGTTACGGCGTGGTGCGTGAGCTAGTCGGGCACGGAGTCGGCGTCAAGATGCACGAGGAGCCGCAGGTCCCCAATTATGGTACCGCCGGCGCCGGCATCGAACTGCGTCCGGGGCTTGTGTTGGCGGTTGAGCCGATGATTACCCAAGGGGCCCGCGAGGTGACCACCCTCAAAGACGGCTGGACAGTCGTCACCGCAGATGGTAAACTCGCAGCGCACTTCGAGCACACCATCGCCGTTACCAGCGATGGGCCTAAGATTTTAACCCTGCGCGATATCGGGGAGCACCCGGATGTCGTAAACTACCGACCGCAAGCAGAAATGGCAGCATAAGATGAAAGTTAGACCGTCAGTTAAACGCATTTGTGAGAAATGCAAAATCATTCGCCGCGAGGGTAAGGTGCGCGTTATTTGCGACGTCAACCCGAAGCATAAACAGGTACAGGGGTAATTAAGTAAATGGCTCGTATTGCCGGAATCGATCTGCCGCGCGAGAAGCGCATCGAAGTCGCACTGACTTACATCTATGGAATCGGCCCAAAGACCGCCGAGAAGCTGCTCGCCGCAACCGGCATCAGCCCGGACCTTCGCGTCAAGAGTATGACCGAAGAGGACGAGAAGAAGCTGCGCGATGCGATCGACGGAAAGGTTAAAGTCGAAGGCGATCTGCGTCGAGAGGTCGTCGGCCACATCAAGCGGCTCTCGGATATCGGCTGCTATCGCGGCATTCGGCATCGTCGCGGCCTGCCGGTGCGCGGCCAGCGAACCAAAACCAACGCTCGCACGCGCAAGGGTCCGAAAAAGACCGTCGGCAGCAAAAAGAAAACCGCCGTCAAGAAGTAGCGCACGCAAGTCACGCGATGATATACATCGGGACTTGCGGGTACGCGTATAAAGATTGGATCGGGATATTCTATCCCGGAAAGATCAAGTCAAGCGAGATGCTGGGCTACTACGCGCAGCGGTTTCGCGCGGTCGAGATCGACGCGAGCTATTACGGCGTTCCATCGATTCGAACGGTCGAATCGATGCATGCGCGAACACCGGACGACTTCCGTTTTAGCTTTAAGGCGCCTAGTACACTGACGCATCCAGCGGGTGCGTACACGCAAATTCACGATGATGCCGGGTTGTTTGCGGCGTCGCTCCGGCCGCTGCTCGCTGCGGGGAAACTGGGCGGCGTTCTCCTGCAGTTTCCCAACGGATTCAAGCCCAGCCCGCAGAACGAGACCTACCTGGAACGGCTCTGCGCGACATGCGAAGGCTTGCCGCTCGTCGCGGAGTTTCGCCATCACGACTGGCAGACGCCGCATACGCTCGAATTGTTGAGCAGTCTGCAAGTCGGCTGGTGCAATGTCGATATGCCGGAGTTGGAATCGCTCATGCTGCCAAGTTCGGATGCAACCTCGCCAACCGGCTACGTGCGCTTTCACGGGCGCAATCGAGCGCAGTGGTGGAGCGGTACCAATATCACGCGCTATCAGTACACGTACACGCCGCAAGAATTAGCGCCGTGGGGCGGCCGAATCGCTGAGATCGACGAGCAGACGAAGGCAACCTTCGCATTTTTTAACAATCACGCCCGCGGCGGTGCCGCCCGGAATGCCGAAATGCTCCTAGATTTGCTTGAGAATCACTACGGGCATGGTGCAGATGCGTCTATTGCGCTTCCGCCGCGCGGCCTCTCCGAGCAGCCCGGTTTACCGGGCCTAACGCTGTCGTGAGCTTTTATGCGAGCATTACGGCGGGCGGGCGAATCTCGGGCGAATTCGCGCAGATAGCCGGAACCGATGTCAAAGCGCTCGCGCGAATCGGCGGACGCACGATGCTCGATCGGGCAATCGATGCGGCGCGTGATGGCGGCGCACGCGGCGTTGCGGTAATCGGCGGCGACGAAGTTCGCGCTGGCTGCGAAGCGCGCGTCGAACGCGTCATTCCGGAGAGTCCAAACGGCGCGGAAAACCTTCACGCTGCGCTCTTCGCATGGCAAGCTGAACGAACGCTCGTGCTTTGCAGCGACTTGCCTTTCATAGCCGGCGCGGCTCTACGCGAGTTTATTGAACGGGTACCGACCGAAGCGCTTGGAATGCCGATTACCAGCGCGCAATCGTATGCGAGCCGGTTTCCAAATGCGGTGCCGCACACAACCAAAATCGGGTCGGAGCGTATTGCAAATGGGAGCGCCTTTATGTTCCCGGCAAGCTCAGCAGAGACGGTCGATGCTCTAGCGCAGAGATTTTTCTCGGCCCGCAAAAGCCTGCTGCGTATGGGTTTGCTTATCGGCCCGAGGTTGCTGTTGCGGTTCGCGACGAGCACGTTGCGGATAAGTGACCTTGAAGCGCAGGCCACAATGCGGCTGGGATTTCCCGTGCGGGCGATTCGAGATTGCGCTCCTGAACTGTGTTACGATGTCGATAGCCTCTTGGAGTACAGCTATGCCGTCGCGCACACCTAATTCCGCCAAGCTGGGCGTATTTTGGTTCGGCATACAACTCGTGTGGGGAGCCTTGCTCGGCATCTCGCTGCAGGCGCGCACCCAAGAGCTTCATGCTGCAACCGCGCTCGCTTCGTACGGGCTGATAGCAACCGCCGGTGCGGTCGTCGCGGCAATCACCCAGATCGCGACCGGTCCGCTCGCAGATGCACGACGTGCGCGCGGCAGCAATCGGATCGAGTTTTACATCGGTGGTGCGCTTGTCGCCGCGATCGCAATCGTGTGGTTTTACTCAGCTGCAAGCTTTGCTGCGCTGGTCGGCGCGTTTCTGCTGATTCAGTTTGCGCTGAACGTCGCAATCGGCCCCTATCAAGCGGTGATACCGGATTATATTGCGCTTGAGCGCAGCGGCGCGGCTTCATCGTGGATGGCGGCATTGCAGGCGCTCGGCAATGCGGGCGGCGCGCTGATCGCGGCATTCGTTCTGAACCTGCGCATTGCGGGCGGACTGATTGCGGGCGTTCTGTTGGCTAGCTGCGCGATTACCATCGCGCAAGTGCGCGGTCTTCCGCTACGCGTAATTGCAGCGGAGCCACTACGGATCGAAGCTCCGTTTGTGGATCTGCTCGTGTCGCGAGCGCTAATTTACACCGGGTTCTACACGCTGCTCGGTTATCTGTATTTCTATCTTACCTCGAGTCTGGCCGAGTCGCCTGCAGCGGCAAAGACGCAGAGCGGCATTGTGCTGCTGCTGTTTACGCTGGCAAGCGCGCTGGGCGCGGCACTGAGCGGCAAACCCTCAGACCGCCTTGACAAGCGCGCAGTCGTGCTGGGTGCCGGAACGCTGCTGATCATCGCCCTCGGGATTCTCGCGCGGGGCGATTATGGCGCCGGTCTGTTCGTGACGACGTCGGTAGCCGGCTTTGCGTGGGGGATATTTCTCACCGCCGACTGGGCGCTCGGCTGCAGTATTCTGCCGAAATCACTGCTCGCGACGACCATGGGAATCTGGAATCTTGCCTTGATTGCCCCGCAGATCATCGCCCCGGCGCTCACGACCGCCGTCTTGACGCGAATCCACGCATTAGGCGGAGCAAACGCGCCGCGGCTTGCTTTTGTGCTGGCGCTCTGCGAGGTAGCGCTCGGGGTCGCATGGATTTTTCGCATCCCAAAACGGCTCGCGGGAGGTGTTATTTAAGTAAAACGGGGAATAACACTCAGGATTGCCGTTCTCGGGCGGCATTCGGGTGAACCGAAAACGGAATATTTACGATTTCAGTCCCCATACTTTGCAAAGCTAGGAGGCTACAACTTGACACGACTGAGCACCGCAGTCCTGACCGTGCTGTTCGCAGCCGGCCTTGGGCTTAGCGCGGTTGCAGCTCCGTCGAATCCTGGATCGCATGGAAACATCGGAACCAACGTGATCGCACAGGCTTCGCCGGAAGCATCCGCTATGCCGGAAGCAACGGCTATGCCGGCCGCAACGGCTATGCCGGAAGCATCCGCTATGCCGGAAGCAACGGCCATGCCGGCCGCTTCGAGTTCATCCAGCATGCCTGCGATGAACTTCGGCGCACCGCCGTCCGGCCAAATCCCCATTCTCTTCAACGACCACCACGTTTATTCGAAACCCGACAAACTCAAACAGGGACGCGTTTTAGCTGCGCTCGTGCGCGGCAACACGATTCTGATTCCGTTGCGTTCGATGTTCGAACAAATGGGTGCCACCGTTTCCTACAACGCCGGTTCGAAAACCGTCGATGTGAGCAAACCGGGATCCGATGTCAAAGTGACTGTCGGCAAACCGGAAGTGATCATCAACGGAGAATCGCGTCCGCTCGACGTTCCGCCCGAAATCTATCAGGGCCATGTCGTCGTT
>JALYVT010000274.1 GCA_030853105.1 Vulcanimicrobiota bacterium | reverse complement strand
TCCGATGTTTGCCGCGGCGATTACACAATGGAGCAACCCACCTCCGGTCTGCGTCTACGGACCGGCGTTTGTGTGGATTGCCGCCGTCATAACCGCCGCATTTTCGCACGGCGGAGTGCTCGCTCAGCTTATCGGTCTTCGCATTGTGACAGCCGCCGCGCTGCTGTCGTGTGCACCTCTCATCTATTTTGCGTTGGCCGACTATCCGATCGCGCAGCGTTTGGCGGGCGCCGCCGGTGTGCTGCTCAATCCGGTGGCGATCTGGACGGCCACCGAAGGGCACAATGATGCGCTTATGCTGGTTATCGTACTGGGCGGCTTTGTGCTGGTGCGGCGATTCGGATACGGAATCGGCGCATTCGTTATCGCGGGGTCAACAATGATTAAGGCTCCCGGAATAGCAGCTGCTGCAACGCTCGCTGTCTTTGCGATTCCACATCGTCGGCGTCTTCTAGGAGTATTAGCCGGATCGCTCGGCGGAGTGGCGCTAACCGCGCTGATCTCGCTGCCGTTCGCCTGGGGCGTGCGCAATGTGCTCGTGCCGCACGGGCACTACGCTCCGCAGTTTTCCCTGCAGTATCTGCTTGAGACGCTGACCACCGCGCTTGCGCCGGGCAACCCGAACGCTGCGGTGATCGGCATTGTCGCGGCGCTAGGCGTCGCGGCATTGACGGCGCTTTACGGTATCCGGCTAGCGCTAAACGGCGAGCGCGAAGGCGCCTGCTATTTTGCACTCGCGATTTGGCTCGCGATTCCCAATCCGTACCCGTGGTATGCGCTGTGGATTCTGCCGATCGCATTCGTTGCGATCCGCTCGCGCGCTGCGATTGCGATCATTATCGCTTCGCTAACAATTGTCGTGCGCTACCTTCCCGACGCCGCGTTCTCGCACAATGCCGGACTCAATCTGCTTGTCACCTTGTGCATCTTCGCGCCGATCGGCTATCTGCTGGTTCCTCGACGCGTGCCGCAGCTTGCACCCGAAGGAAATCCGTAGAGCCTGGCTTGATCTTGAGCTGCGCCGTGGGAAGTAACACGTTCGTAGAGTGCCTCTTCTCTTCGCAGCCCCGTATTCGTTGAATGCGCGTACGCCGCAATCGAGTTTGCGAGTATCTGCAACGCCTTACCCCGCGTCGGGCCGAGTGCGCTGACGGTGCCGCCGCTCTTGTCGGCGTAACGGCGCGCGATCGCGTACGCACCGGCGGCGTGTTTGGAACACTCCTTCGCGGGTTGATTCGAAACCAGAGTAAAAACGACCGGAGCGGACGCTCGATAGCTCTGCGCGTTGAATTTTGCCGTTTCAGGGTGACCTGCGTGGGCGGTGAGCGAATAGAGTAGCGCAATCACTGCGATCAACATCTTTGCTTAATTAACATCTGCCGATAAGGTTCCACCTGCCACGATGACGACCACGTTAGAACCGATCACCTCAACCCTTGCGGACGGCCTGGTGCGCTCGCTGCCGGGTTCAAGCCGAGCGCTCGCCTCGATTGCGCAGCGCCTGCGCAGCGGCCGGGGTGCCTTCGCGCTGCACGAAACCATCGCTGCGGCGCGACCGGCACTGCTGGCATCGCTCTATCGCGTCCTCGGAGATCAGTTTCTTATCGTGGTACCGACCGCCGATATCGCCGAGCGCACGTTTACGGACTTGCTCTACTACTTGGGTGAGGACGAGCCGGAGACCGTCGCGCTGCTGCGCTCGCGCGACGAATCGGTCGGCGCTATCGAGAATCCCTCGGAACGCAGCGCGCGGATGAGTCTATTTGCCGATTTAGCGGATCGGCGCTCCCGAATCGTGATCGCTGCGGTAAGCGCGCTGCGGCAGTATGTGATGCCGCGCGCCCATTTTGAGGCGGAACGGTTCGAGTTGCGGGTCGGTGAAACCAGCGGATGGGACGCCACCCAAACGCGGCTGTACCGTCTAGGATACAACCGTACCGACGTTGTGAGCGCCGCCGGCGAGTACGCGGTACGCGGCGGAATTCTCGATCTGTTTGCAGCCTCAGCCGATGCGCCCGCTCGCATCGAGTTTTTCGGAGACGAGATCGAATCGATCCGTCCGTTTAACTTGGAATCGCAGCGCAGTGAAGGCAGCCTTGAAAGCTTGGCGATCGTTCCGTGGAATGAGATTCCGCGCGATCCTGCTCTCCGCGAGCGCGTCATCGAGCGCTACCAGGGTCCGGCAAATGTGGTCAGCGCACTGCGCGGCTACCTCGCCCGCGGCGCGGAGATTACGGAAGCGTGGCTCTCATTTGCATACCACGAACACGTGAGCGTATTAGACTATTTCGATCCGCGTGCAGTCC
>JALYVT010000088.1 GCA_030853105.1 Vulcanimicrobiota bacterium | reverse complement strand
GCTTGGAGCGACCGGCGAAGCGGCCGCTGTCGCAGGCGCTGCCGCGTTGACTGAAGCCGGTGCAGCCGCAAGCATGCCGGGTTCGCGCCGAACCAGCTCGTAATGCTGATCGCCGACGGTGATTTTTAGCGCATCGAGATCGTGCTCTTCCATGATCTCAAGCAGCTCTTTGAGGGTTTGGGTCTCGTCCATCATCTCCCCACTTCAACGAGTGCCGCCGCAGTATCTTTTCCCGGGCCCAGCGGGAGGCGCCGATCTTCGCGACTCACCAAATCTCGCAGCACGATCTCGCCGCTCGCCAGCTCTTCGGAGCCCAAAATTAACGCATACCGCGCGTTGTTGCGGTCAGCGGCCTTGAGGTGCGCGAGCAGCTTGCGATCGCCAAAGTCAATGAAAACCGGCATCTCGGCTGCCTCGCGCAATTCGGAAACGAACGCGACCAAGCGTTCACGCGCTTCCTCACCAAGCCCGATGACCTGCACACCCTCACGCGCCGCCGCGCGCGATTGCGCGCTAGCATCCAGAATCATCAAGAACCGCTCGATTCCCAGGCCAAAGCCGATCGCCGGAACGTCCGGGCCGCCGAGCGAGCGCACAAGGCCGTCGTACCGGCCGCCGCCGCAGACGGTTGACTGCGCGCCGAGGGCGCTCGAAAGTATCTCGAAGACCGTTCGCGTGTAGTAGTCGAGTCCACGAACGATTCTTGGATTGACCGTGTACGGGATTCCGATCTGTTCGAGGTACTGCTTGACCGCCGAAAAGTGTTCGCGGCAGCCGGCGCAGAGCGAGTCTTCAAATGCCGGCGCAGTCTGCACGAACGGCTGATCCTGTTCGGCTTTGCTGTCGAGCAGTCGCAGCGGATTGCGCTCCAAACGCCGCTGCGAATCTTCGCTGAGTTGTGCGGTGTGCGGACGAAAGTGTGCAAGCAACGCCTCGCGATACGCATCGCGGCAGGTTTCATCACCGATTGAGTTGATGTAGAGTGTCGCATCGCTGATTTCGTAGTGTTGAACAAGCGCCCACGCAAGCGAAATTATTTCAACATCCGCCTCGGGGCCGGCGAAACCAAAACACTCCGCGCCGAATTGATGGGCTTGCCGATAACGTCCGGCCTGCGGCCGTTCGTAGCGAAAGAAGGGACCGCTGTAATAAAAGCGCTGCGTTCCTTGCGCGAACAGATTTTGCTGCAGTGCTGCGCGCACCACCGGCGCCGTCCACTCCGGGCGTAGCGTCATGCTGCGGCCGCCCTTATCGGTGAACGTATACATCTCTTTCTCGACGATGTCGGTCGTCTCGCCGACTCCGCGCACAAAAAGCTCGGTCGCCTCAAACATCGGCGTGCGAATCTCGCCGTACCCGAAACGCCTCGCCAGCCGATGAATGGTCGCCTCAAGCTCTTGCCAGCGACCGCTCTGCGGGGGAATGATATCCTGAGTGCCGCGCGGCGCGCTGATTTTCGACATGCCTCGCTCCTGTTCGAAAGGCCGCCGCTTAATCTTGCCGAGGCTTGCGATTCGCCTTTTGCGCGTGAATGATAGTGCGCGCAGGGCGCGGCGAGGATTTTCGATTGAACGCCTTCTTGATCGTGGCTGGAATACTGCTGCTCGCGGTTCTGCCGATCGATGCGACTCGAATGGCGCTCGCCGCCACGGCCGCCACGCTTTTTGAAAGCCTGCCGTTCATTCTTGCCGGGACGCTGCTCGCGGGCGTAGCGTCCCGGTGGGGCAGTCGCCTGATGCCGTTCTTCGGATGCGGTTGCGGTGAGGGCCCTTCGGCTCGCTCGCTGCCCGCTGCGGCAATCACCTGGATCGTATTCGGCCCGACGATGGCGCTCGCACGGTTGGGTGCAGCTATCGTGGTCGCAGCCTGCGTCGATCGGCTGCGCGCGATTCGGGTTACTACGCAAACGCACTCGACTTTCGCTGATTCATTCCTCACGCAGTTACTCGCGCTGCTGCCGTTTGCGGTCGGCGGCGCGTCGCTCATGCAGATTGCCGCAACCTGGTTTGATTTCGCGCAATTATCCGGTGTCGGCGGAATGTTCGTCGGCGCGATCTTCGGATTTGGACTCTCGCCGTGCGCACTCGGCGCGGTTGCGATCGGCGCATCGCTTCGCCACGGCGCGCCTGCTGCTGCATTCGGGTTTCTCAGCATCGCCGGTATCGCCGATCTACGCGCCTTAAGATCATCGCATCACCATGCGCTCGCGCACGACGGCATTGCCTATGGATTGGGTGCGCTAGGATGTGCGCTCGTGGCTTTCCAGCACGGCGATGCGCTGATCAACCCGCGCTTCACATTGGCGTTGTGGGTTTGCGCGGCGGCTATGGCCTGGTGCGCTTGGCGCTTCCGTAATGAACGCCATGCTGCGCTGCGATGGGCACCGGTGCTAATGGTACTCGGTTCGATCGTCGCTGCTCCAGCGCCGCAGTATCACGCAACCGAAACCAGCCTCTCATCGGCGTTCGCCGGTGAGTCGTTGGATTTCACCGGTGTGCTTACGCGGACCGGCAACGCATCAACACTCGTCCGCTACGCGATCACTTGCTGCCGCGCCGATGCATCTCCGATTGTCATTCGGTTAACTCACCAAGTCCGCCAGCCGGCGGGATGGATTCATGCCCATGGGACATTTGTTCGCGTAGAAAACAATCTGCAACTAGCCGTGGACCGCTGGACCCCGATCGCCGCTCCAACCGATCCGTTTATCTATCGCTAGGTGATCGCGCCCTCGCGAGGTTCTAACAGTTCGACCGGAATGCCGTTTGGGTCTTCTACAAATGCAATCGCGCGGCTTCCACCGGGTGACTTTTTTGGCTCTTTGAGGATTTTCACTCCGTGCGCGCGCAGGCGCTCGATAACGCTCGGCAAATCGCCATCGACTTCAATCGCCAAATGCTCGTAGCGATTGCCGAGTTCGTACGGAGGATGATCTTCAAGATCGTAGACAAGCTCGATGTACGAGTTCCAATCTGCACCAACAAACGCCATATCGGCATTTCCCGGATAGTGCAGCGGACCATCCAGTAATTTCAACCCGAGTCTTCCGATATAAAACTCGATCGACTCATCCATATTGTTCACAAAGATCGACGTATGCAAATACCGCGACATAAGGAAATGGCTACGATTGCGAGGAGGTGCGGCGTTTGTCGAAAACGGCGAAGACGCGATCGAACGCGAGGTAGACAGCCGCGTTAATTCCGAAATCCCAATAGAACGATCGCATCAACGGAAACAGCCGATGGCAAACCAAAACGCTCGTAGCGACCACAACGACGAGCGCGATCGGACGCACGAGCTTGCGGCGCCAGCCTCCACCGAAAAGTTCGGCGGGGTTCCCAGGCTCACGCATGATCTCTTGGAGCTTCGCGGGGCTCATGTTGGTGTAGTGCACGCGGTTACCCTGAGCGCCTCATGCTTTGTCCGTTCGATCGCGCCGCGAAAAGCCCCTCAACCCGGAACCCCGGCGCGACTACCGGACCCAATTTTCTTGCGGTAACTCCGCGATCCGTGAAAACTCTCGCTCGTTATCGGTTACCAAGGTGAACCCCAAGGCGATACTCTGTGCGGCGATGATCAGATCGTTGGCGCCGATCGGTGTTCCGGCTTGTTCGAGGCGAGTCCGAAGTTCGCCATACACATACTCCGCCGGTGATTCAAACGCAACAATCTCAAGAGCAGACAGCACCATCTCAAGTTGCGTCGTTAGACGCTGCGAATCGCGCTTGAGCGCCCCGTACCAAAGCTCAGCCGCAACGATGATGCTTGTGCAGACCGACAATTCGCCAACCTCACCAATCCGTTGAGCTGCGCGGCCCTGCGGATTGCGAATGAGGTCCGAAACAATATTGGTATCGAGCAAATATCGCATTTACATCGAGACGTCGTCGATCGAAAGATCTTTCATTGGCGCAAACTCATCCTCGATCGGCGACAGCGTGCGCAAAAGCGCCACTAATGAGCGCGGCGCGAGGGGCTCGATGATAAGCCGCGGCCCCTCCTTCCGCATAAGGGCGTCCTCACCCGGAAGCTCAAACTCACGGGGAATGCGAACCGCCTGATTTCGACCGTTCTGAAAGAGTCTTACACGGCGCCCTGGTTGGGTTGACTCTGGCATATGCCACATCATAGGCCAAAAGAACGCCCCTGTCTAGCGCCGAGGCTTTCCGATTGGCCAAACGGATGGGTAGCTAGCTTGCTCTAATTTTAAGATTAGTGCAAGAAGTAACGGTGGGTCGAGAAGACGAGGCTGATCCCCAAACGATCGGCCGCCTCAATAACGAGCGAATCGCGGACCGAACCTTCGGGCGCGATCACTGCGGTGCAGCCGGCTTTCACGGCTTCTTCAAGACCGTCAGCAAACGGAAAGTACCCGTCGCTCGCGCATGCAGAGCCCTGAGCGTTCTCGCCGGCGCGAACACCGGCGATCTTCACGGCGCTGACGCGATTGGTCTGCCCCGCGCAGATACCGCGCGTCGCGCCGTCGCGCGCGATCACGACGCCGTTGCTTTTCACATGCCGCACGATATCCCACGCAAACGCGAGATCGTGCCACTCTTGCGCGGTCGGCTGACGCCGGCTGACAACGCGCCAGCGTTCGGGTTTACCGGCCGGATCGATCTCTTCGGCAAGAACGCCCCCGAGAGCGCTGCGCACGCGCAGTACCCGCATCAAATCATCCGGCGCGTTTCTGCGATAGCGCATGATGCGCAGGTTCTTCTTTCTCTTGAGAATCGCGAGTGCGGCTTCATCGAACTCGGGCGCTGCGACAATCTCTAAAAAGAATGCCGAGAGCGCGTTTGCGCTGATCTCGTCTATCTTGGCATCGACAGCGATGATACCGCCGTACGCCGAGACCGGATCGGCAGCAAGCGCATCGTCGACCGCTTTGGAGACAGTTGAGCGCTGCGCGACGCCGCACGGAACGGTGTGCTTCACGATCGCGGCGCGCACAAACCGTTCGTGTTCGGAACCGAACTCGGCGCCGATCGGGGCGCGCGAAAGCAATCGAAGTGTGCCGTCTAGATCGAGCAGGTTGTTATACGAAAGCGCTTTGCCGTGAAGCTGTTCGGGCAGCGCCTCGCGATGACCTAAATAGAAAGCGGCCCGCGATTGCGGGTTTTCTCCGTAACGAAGGCGCTGCGAGAGCGGCAGGGTTAGCGTCAGCGCACCGGGCAGCTCGCTCGGCAGATGTTTGCCGTCCTCAGCCAGATAGTGCGCGATTGCGGCGTCGTACTCGGCGGTGCGCTGGAACGCCGAAACCGCAAGGCGTCGTCGTCCGGCGGTGTCGAGTCCGCCGCCGCGTAGTGCGCGCAGAAACTCCACGTACTGGTCGGGGTCGCTCAGCACGGCCACGTGCGCGAAGTTCTTCGCGGCAGCGCGGATCAGCGAAACCCCGCCGATATCGATCTGCTCGATCGCCTCGGCGAGTCCCGTTCCCTCGCGCGCAACCGTCTCTTCAAACGGGTAGAGATTGACGACAACCGTCCTCATCGCCGGAATGTTGTACTGCTCGGCCTGCGCAACATGTTCGCTGTTGCTGCGATCTGCTAAGATCGCGCCGAACACTTTGGGGTGCAGCGTTTTCACCCGACCGTCGAAGAGCGCCGGGAAGCCCGTCAGATCCTCGACCTCACGCGCGTCGATGCCGTGCTCCGCCAAGAACTTGCGCGTTCCGCCGGTCGCGTAAATAACCGTGCCCGATTCGGCCAAGGCGCCGGCCAATTCCGCCGCGCCGGATTTATCGGAGAGTGAAAAAAGCGCGGCGTTAGGCAATCGCAACTTCGCGATCTTCGTCGCGCTCGCTCAAGACCGCCGAGATCATCGTGCTCACCCCGGGCTCGCCCATGGTGACGCCGTACATGCGATCGGCCAGTTCCATGGTCTTCTTGTTGTGCGTCACGATAATCATCTGCGACTCGCCGGCAAGTTCGCGAACCATGTTCGAGAAGCGTTCGACGTTCACATCGTCGAGCGCCGCATCGACTTCATCCAGCAGATAGAACGGTGACGGGCGCACTTTAATTAGCGCAAAGATCAACGCGGCAGCCGTCATTGCGCGTTCGCCGCCGGAGAGCGCAGCGAGCGGCATCATCTTCTTGCCCGGCGGCTGAACCGAGATTTCGATGCCGGTCTCCGAGAGGTTCTCGGGATTGGTCTGCCACATTTTGGCCTCGCCTCCCGGGAAGAGTCGCGCGTAGGTTTGGTTGAACGCCGCTGCGACCGCATCGAAGGTTTCGTTGAACTTCACTTGGGTGGATTGCTCGATTTCGCGAATCACTGCGAGCAGCGTTTCGCGCGCCTTCGCTAAGTCATCGAGCTGTTCGCGCAGAAACCGTTCGCGTTCGGTCAGTTCATCACGATCGGCTTCGGCATTAAGATTCACGTTACTCAAGCGCGCCAACTCTTCGCGCAGACGCGGCAAGTCGACCGTGACATCGTCCGATTCTTCGGCGTACCGTGCTTCGACGTCGGTGCACTCGGCTTCGGTTGCCGGATTCTGAGCAAATTGCGAGACGAGCATCCCGAGTTCGGCTTCGATCTCCGCGAGGCGCGTGCGATGACTCTCGCCGCCGGCAGCCGCTTCGCGTTCGGCAAGTTCGGCAGCGTGAAGTTCACCTTCACACGCGGTCATTGCGATGTTGAGGCTTTCGCGCTCTTTGCGCGCTGCGTCGAATTGCATGTCGGCCTCGCGCACACCCGCGCGTAAATCGTCGAGCGTTGCGTCTATCGCTGCAATCTGCGCGCGCAGCGATTCAATCTCCGAGCTCATCGCTTCGCGTGCCGCTGAGGCGCGCTGAGTATCCGCATCGATGATGCCCAAGCGTCCATGCGCGCCGTCACGCTGCGCGCTCAGCGAGGCAAAGTGCTCGCGAAGTTCGCCGGCCTGCGAGGCGACATCTGACTGGGCTCGCTCGGCTTGCGCGATTGCGTCGCGGGCTTGCGCGAGTTGCGCTTCGAGCGCGATGCGATCTTCGTCACCGTGCGCTTCCGCGCGGTCATCGGCTTCAAACTCGCGTTCGCGCGATTGGGCGCGGCTGGATTTCTCCTGGGAATCGCGCGCTCGCTGCTGAGCTTCCGCAAACTCGCTCTGCATCCGCTCGACATCCGCACTAAGATTGGCCATCTCGGCACGGACTTCGGCGAGCGTAACCTCGGCGCGCCCGCACGCCTCTTTGCCGCCGTCGCGCTGGACGATTGCGCTTTCGCTCGAACTGCCGGCTGCGAGCACCGCCCGCTCAAGCTCGCCCAGTCGTTCGCGCATCGTTGAGAGCTGCTCGCGCAGCGTCTTGGCTTGCACACGGCGCGAAAGAATCGATTTTTCGCGGCGATAGCGGCCGCCGGTAATCGCGCCGCCACCGGTGATCTGCTCGCCCGCAAGCGTCACGATGGTATCGCGGAAACCTCGCTCGCGAACCAGCATGATGCCGATCTCCAGCGTGTCTACGACCAAGACACTGCCGACCAAGAACTTGATGACGCTTTGATATTCGGGCTTGGTGCGGATCAAGCTATGCGCGTAACCAACGACGCCCGGCGTTTCCGTCAGCTCGGTGCTCAACTCGCGGCCTGGTCGATTTTGAAGTGTGTCCAACGGAAGAAACGTCGCGCGGCCAAGTTCCTTGCGATTGAGATAGTCGATCGCGCGCTCGGCATCTTCGGAGCGGCTGGTAATGATATTCGAGAGACGCGCGCCGAATGCGATATCCATAGCGCGCGCATAAGGCTCGTCCACATCGATCACGTTCGAGACGATTCCTTCGATGCCGCGCAGCTCATTACGCTGCCATGCCTCTACGATCGCGCGCGTTCCGGGAACGTGTCCTTCGAGCGAAGCCTCAAGCTCTTCGATCGTATGTAGGCGCGACTGCGCGCCGGAGACCTCGCTCAAATAATCACGATGCGCGACCTGCGCTTGCGCGAACGCCTGCGCACTCTGTGCAACCAGCTGCTCGGCGGCCTCTACCCGCGTACGCAGCGTAAGCCACTGCGTTTCAAGCGCGGTCAAATGCGATTCGCGCTCGGAATACTTGTGCGCGGCTCCTCCGGCGGCAATCTCCAGCTGTTCCGCGCGCTCGCGCCCGGCGTTTGCCTCCGCGGCTAAGCGCTCAACCTCCGCGCGCGCGTTTTCGCCTTGCACGCGGCGCTCGGCCTTACGCGCGGCGCGCTGCGCTGCGAGCGCCTCCACTTCACGCAGTTTCGTGAATATCTCATCGAGTTGCGCGCGCGCCTGAGAAAGTGCCGTCTGCGCCTGCAGTTCATGTTCGCGCGCCGATTCGACATCGGACTTGAGCGGCGCGATCTTCAAATCTAGCTCCGCAATGGTTGCGGCAAGTGTCTCTCGCTCTTGCTGTACGCGCGCGACATCTTGCGACGTCACGGTGTTTTGCGCTTCCAGTGTTTCACGGCGCGCGATCGCGGCGGCGTATTCGGCTTCCAAGCTCGCGAGCCGCGCTCGCTTTGTTTGCCCACCGGTTCGCAACTCTTCAAGTGCAAGATCGTGCTGATAGATACGAGTTCTCAGCGCCGAGAGATCCGCGCCGAGCGCAGCGGCTTTTGCGGCGCCGGCGCTGCGAATTTCTTCATTTCGCTCAAGCTCGACGCGTAAGCGCTCGCGCTCCGAACGGCGGCTGGCGCTCGCACGGATGTACGAGAGGATCTCCAGATCGCGCACTCGCGCGTTGAGTTTTCGATAGCGCTTCGCGCGGCGCACTTGAGTGTCGAGTTCGGGAATCCGCCGGTCCAGCTCGGCAATCAGGTCGTTGATCCGAATTGCATTCTGTTCGGTCTGATCGAGCCGACGTAGCGACTCATTCTTGCGAGCGAGAAACTTGTTGATTCCGGCGGTCTCTTCAAACAGCGCGCGCCGATCGGATGGCTTGCTCGTGAGGATCGCATCGATCTGACCCTGCGAAACGATCGCATAGCTGCCGGGTCCTAGGCCCGTGCCCATCAGCAAATCCATGATATCCCGCAGTCGCACGTGGTTGCGGTTGATGTAATATTCGATCTCGCCGGCGCGATAGGCGCGCCGGGTGATCTCGACTTCGGTGTACTCGGTAGGC
>JALYVT010000273.1 GCA_030853105.1 Vulcanimicrobiota bacterium | reverse complement strand
CGTGCATCCGCGTCGGCCTTTTCGACGATGAACTTGCGATTCGTGCGCTCTTCCACAAACGCGATCGCTTTGGCGTCGGCGTGAAAGATGCCGTTCTTGGCCCCGGCTTCGATTGCCATATTTGCCATTGTAATTCGGCCGGTGATCGGCAACGCATCGACAGTCGTACCGTGGTATTCAATCGCGCGATACGTCGCACCATCGATTCCCAGTGTGCGTACCGTCTCGAGCATCAAATCCTTCGCGTAAACCATCTCGCCGAGGCTGCCGTTGTAGATAATCTTGATGGTCGCCGGAACTTTTAGCCACACTTCGCCGAGCACGAATGCTGCGGCAATATCGGTCGAACCCATGCCGGTAGCGAATGCGCCGAGCGCACCGTAGGTGCAGGTGTGCGAATCGCCGCCGACGATCAGTTCGCCCGGCGCGACCAGCCCCTCTTCGGGCAGCACAACATGTTCGATGCCACCGCGTCCAACATCGAAAAAGTGCTTGATCTCTTGCTCGGCGGCGAAATCTTTCATGAGTTTGGCGAGTTTAGCCGATTGTGCGTCTTTGGCGGGAACAAAATGATCCTCAACCAGCGCGATCTTCTCCTTATCGAAGACCTTGCTCGCGCCTTTGATCCCGCGCATCACGCCGATTGCGACGGCCGCGGAAAGCTCGTTTGCGAGCACCAGATCGACCTTCGCGTTGATGATCTGGCCTGGCTCGACGCGATCTAGCGCAGCGTGGCGTGCGAGTATTTTTTCGGTGAGGGTCATGCCCATGGTGGAAGGCATCCTTTCAACTTGGAGGGGACTTGCTCTATTATACCCGGATCACGACGCAGCTCCTCGAACCGGCTTCAAAGAGTGCGCGAACTGCGAGCCGAAGTCTGCGAGCATGCAAGATCGTGAGTTCGGATTTTCGACGCGGGCCATTCATGCCGGGACGCCGCCCGACCCGGTAAGCGGATCGCGTGTCCCGCCGATCCATCAAACGGCTGCGTTCGTGTTCGGTTCAACCGAGCAGGCTGCCGAACTCTTCCAACTCCGCAGCTATGGCCATATCTACAGCCGCATCAGCAATCCAACGGTAGCCGCCTTCGAAGAACGGGTCGCTAGCCTGGAGGGGGGACTCGGCGCGATTGCTTTTTCCAGCGGCTTAGCGGCGCAACTCTGCACGGTGCTGACGCTCGCGCAGGCCGGCGATCACATCGTCTGCTCGTCGAATATCTACGGCGGCACGGTAACCCAGTTCAGCGTCACGCTCAAGCGTATGGGCATCGAAACAACCTGGGTGAAGCCCGATGACCTCACCGCAATTGCGAACGCAATCAAACCCGAAACCCGCCTGCTGTTTGCCGAGACGATCGGCAACCCATCCGGAACGCTGTGCGATATTGCCGCGCTCGCTCGGATTGCGCACGCGGCCGGCGTTCCGCTCGTCATCGACAATACATTTGCATCACCCTATCTCTGCAGGCCGATCGAACACGGCGCCGATCTGGTCTTACATTCGGCGACCAAGTTTTTGAGCGGCCACGGAACCGTGATCGGCGGGGTGCTAGTCGATTCGGGTCGATTCAACTACGACAACGGTCGGTTTGCGCTGCTCACTGAGCCGAGTCCAGGCTACCATCAAAAACGCTTCGTCGAAACGTTCGGCGAATACGCATTTCTGATGCGCGCGCGAGCCGAAGTGCTGCGCGATGTCGGCGCGCAGATGTCGCCGATGGATGCGTGGCTGCTCTTACTCGGAATCGAAACCCTCCCGATTCGCATGGAGGCCCACGTTCGTAACGGTTCGGCGATCGCGCAATTCCTCAACGGGCGCGACGAAGTGGAATGGGTGAGCTATCCGGGCTTCGCCGATCATCCGCAGCGCGAACTAGCGCAGAAGTATCTGCCGCGCGGTGCCGGATCGATCTTCACCTTCGGTGTGCGCGGCGGTCGCGACGGAGGACGTCGTTTCATCGACGCGCTCGAACTTTGGAGCCATCTCGCCAATGTCGGCGACACCAAGAGTTTGGTGATTCACCCCGCTTCAACCACCCACTCGCAGCTAAGCGATGACGAAATGCGCCAAGCCGGCGTCCCGCCCGAAGCCGTCCGTCTCTCGGTCGGCCTAGAAGACCTCGACGACCTCACCTGGGATCTCGACAACGCTCTACGCGCCTCACAAATCAATCGACAAACGGTGAGCGTGGAATGACACGCGATTGCTTGGACCGCCTTGTTATCGCTTCCTTCTGTCATCCTGAGCAGAGTTTGCGCAAGCAAACTCGTAAATGTCATCCTGAGCAGAGTTTGCGCAAGCAAACTCGTAAATGTCATCCTGAG
>JALYVT010000272.1 GCA_030853105.1 Vulcanimicrobiota bacterium | reverse complement strand
GAATCACATGCGCGATCAAGTAATCGATGTAGGCCTCTTCGCGAGTGAACTCGGGCGGCAGCGCATGCGCGCCGAGAAAGGTTGAGACTAATCGAGGAAGGCCTGCGTCGTCCTTATGTTCGTCGATAATATCCAGCAGCGCAACTTCGCCGGGTTTGTGGAGTGCGTAGCCGGTTTTCGTTTCAAGCGTCGTCGTGCCGTGCGCGAGCATCAGCGCCAATCGTTCACGCACGCTCTCCCAGAACCGGCCGGGATGCTCGACTAAGGCGTTTCGCGTCTGCTCGACAGTATGCAGCATCCCCAGCGGGGGTTTTTCGCCAAGCAGGCGCGCAGCGAAATCCGGTTCGCGATCGCCTGCGTAGAGCGGATGCGAGTGTGCATCCACAAACCCGGGCACGATAACGTGATCCGGAAAGTCCATTGTTTCGATATCGGCAGCGGAACTCGCGCCGTTTGTGAGTAGCGCACGTTCCATAGCGTGGCGGGTGCCGATTCCAGCGATTCGGTCGCCTCGCAGAAGCATCGCGCCGTCGTTGATAAGTCCCAGCTGCTCGAAGCTGATGCCGTTCTGCGGTGCATCGGTATCACCAGTTACGATTGCTTTTGCGCGGACGAGGCGATCTACAATCGCCAATCGATGCCTTTTTCGTCGGCGGCTTCAACCGCGATCTCGTAGCCCGCGTCGGCGTGACGCACGACGCCCATACCACAATCGGTTGCAAGCACACACTCCAGTCGCTCGCGTGAATCGTCGCTGCCGTCGGCGACGACGACCATGCCGGCGTGCAGGCTGTAGCCGATGCCAACGCCGCCGCCGTGATGGAACGAAACCCAATGCGCTCCGGCTGCGGTATTCAGAAGCGCGTTGAGGATCGGCCAGTCGGCGATTGCGTCGCTGCCGTCTTTCATCGATTCAGTTTCGCGATAGGGTGAGGCGACGCTGCCGGTGTCGAGGTGATCGCGACCGATCACAATCGGCGCAGCGAGTTCACCGCTCGCAACCATCTCATTAAACCGCAATCCGGCTTTAGCGCGGTCACCGTACCCGAGCCAGCAGATGCGCGCTGGTAAACCCTGAAACGCAATTCGCTCGCGAGCGAGCTCGAGCCAACGCCGCAGGTGTTCGTCTTGTGGAAAGAGCTTCAGCAGCTCGGCATCGCAGCGATAGATGTCTTGCGGGTCGCCCGAGAGCGCAGCAAATCGAAACGGTCCGCTGCCTTTACAGAAGAGCGGCCGAATGAACGCCGGAACAAACCCCGGAAAATCGAATGCGCGGCTTACGCCCGCCTTCTGTGCCATCGCGCGGATGTTATTGCCGTAATCGAATACGATGGAGCCCGCATCCAGGAATTGCAGCATGCCGTTGACGTGTGCAGCGACGGTCTCGAATGCTCGGCGCTCGTACTCTTTCGGATCGCTCGTTCGGAGTGCCGCCGCTTCTTCTAAACTCATGCCTGATGGCACATAGCCGTTGATCATATCGTGCGCCGAAGTTTGATCGGTTACGGCATCGGGCCGGAACCCGGCTGCAAATAGCGCCGGGAACTCGATGCCCGCGTTCCCTTCGTAGCCGATTGAAATCGTTTGGCCGTTTTTCCGCGCAGCTTCAACTTCACGCAACGCTTCTTCGCGAGAATCGACAACCTTGTCGAGGTAGCGCAGCTCGCGGCGGCGTTCTAAACGGGCGCGATCGACATCGATTACGAGAGCAATGCCCTCGTTCATCGTGATTGCGAGCGGCTGCGCGCCGCCCATTCCGCCGATCCCCGCGGTTAGCGACACACGACCCTTTAACGATCCGCCGAAATGCTGACGCGCCAGCTCCGCAAACGTCTCATAGGTGCCTTGTAAAATGCCCTGCGTTCCGATGTAAATCCACGAACCCGCGGTCATCTGACCGTACATCGTGAGACCTTGCGATTCCAGTTCGCGAAAGACCGACCAATCGGCCCACTTCGGAACAAGATTTGAGTTCGCAATCAAAACGCGCGGCGCACGCGCATGGGTCTTCCAAATTGCAACCGGCTTGCCGCTCTGCACGATCAGCGTCTCATCGTTTTTCAATCGCCGCAGACTGCGCACGATGGCATCGTACGCATCCCACGAGCGCGCTGCGCGGCCGTTCCCGCCATATACGACCAGATCATCAGGCCGTTCAGCAACCTCAGGATCGAGGTTGTTCATCAACATGCGCAGCGCCGCTTCTTGCGGCCACCCTTTCGTCGAAAGCTCGTTTCCGCGTGCTGCCCGCACCGTTCGCGGACCGGAGAGGGTGGTACTCATACTCGCATGTCTCCTACTAGTGAAGTTCCGATTGCGGTCTGGGCGGCGTTTACAAG
>JALYVT010000271.1 GCA_030853105.1 Vulcanimicrobiota bacterium | reverse complement strand
TAATCGTAGACCACGACCGGAACTTGCGCGGCGTTTGCCTCGGCCAGGGTTCCGGGACCGGCTTTGGTGACGAGCAGATCGGCGGCGCGCATCAGTTCGGGAATCTTGTCGGTGAAACCAAGTACGGTCATCGGAGTTACGAGTGTCGGCGTAAACTCTTCAAGCTTTGTTTTGAGCGCCGCGTTTCGGCCGGCGACGACGACCAGATGCATCGGCAGCTTCGCCTTGATCAGCGCGAGTGTCGTCGGCAGCAGCTTGCCGCCGCCTTCCCCACCGGCCATCAGGACGGTCACAATTTTGTCTTGCGGCAATCCGAGCTCCGCACGCAATTCGAACTTCGAGCCTGCCACATCGTCGAAGCGGGGATGAATCGGATGGCCGAGCAAGCGAAGGCGGGATGGATGAACGCCGCGCGAAAGCGCACGATCGTAGACTTCTCGAGCGGGCACGACGACCGCGTCGGCTTCGGGTGTCAGCCAAGACTCGTGGACTTTACCGAGATCAGTAATCACCGTAACAATCGGTATATGCAGCATTTTCGCATCGGCGCGTGCGCGCAACGCGGCGTGATTGAGCAGCGGATGCACGGAGACGATTACGTCGGGCCGGTATGAGAGAAACAGATCGCGCAGGCGTTCGCGGTAGAGCGGCTCGCAAAAACGGACGAGCGCGCGGTAGCGGCGTCGTCCGTTGGTGGCATAGTAGAGGGCGCCGTATACCGGCGGCGCGTAGCGGAGGGCCGTGCTGTAAGCCAGCCCAAGCTGGGTGAGCGGAAACGAGCAGTGGGCGGCGACGTCGTCGATTCGATGCTCGAACCCGCAGGGAACCTGAATCTCGTCAAGAGCAGCGGTGATCGCGTTTGCCGCGCTGCGATGTCCGCCCCCGGTGTCGGAGATCAGGAAAAGGGCCCGTTTGGTCATCGACTCTCCAAATTAAATCCGCACAGGCTCGCGTTTTATGCGGCGTAGTGCGGCGTTTCGTTTCCTCCGGCTGATCGGTGCGAGTTTAGCGATGAGGGCTTGAGCCGGGGCGTCGTAAAACCGGAAAATATCGCCGAACTCAATCTCGGGGTTTCGGTGATGGCCGTCATGGTCCTCGGGAAGAACCACCCAGAGCGCCCGCAGCGGGGTCGCTAACCAAGCGGGGGTTCGCCAGCCGAGGTCGGTCGTGTGGCGCCACCACACATGCGCCTGCCCGAAAGCCAAAGCCGCTAGTGTCCCCTCCCAAGAGAGACGCCAGGTCAGCGCCGCGATCACCAAATACGGCAATGCTCCGAGAAATCCGTCGAGCATGACCCAGATGTTTTTGGAGAGGACCGCATGATCCCAGTACGAGCGCCTCCGATCGTGGTGGGTACGCAGGTGCAGCGTAAACCAAACGTGCTGCGGAACGTGGTAGAAGAAGGTCGAAGCAAAATCACCGACGACAAGGACAATGACCGCTGCAACAATTCCTGGGACCACCGAATGTACCACCATGTTATAGCTGCTTTCGCTTCTTTGCGGGAGTACTAGCTCTGACCGCAGTCTTGTGCGGATGTGGGCGATCGACCTCCGAGGTCGCGATTGGCCCGATCATCCGGCCGCAGATTTCGACCGTTAAGAACATCGCGCTGAGTTGGGGCGCGCAGGCGTTCGTTGGCGGGTTGCTAGGAGCGCGGCTCTTGCGCGACGGTGCGCCGTTTTCGCGAACCGACCTGGCAGTGGTACGATCGGTCCAGAGCGACAATCCCCGGCTGTCCGCGCTAGCGGCTCTGCAACTCGTCGACGAAGCGATCGCTGCCGCCCGCGCGAACAACTTGAACCCGGAGTTTTTCTGCGCGACGCTCATGCAAGAATCGGCATTCGATCCGAATGCGCTCTCCAGCGCCGGAGCAGTTGGAATCGCGCAGTTTACGCTCGACACGGCGGCATCTTCAGATATCGATCCGTTCGACCCGCACGACGCAATCCGGGGATCGGCGAAACTGTTAGGCTCGTATGTCCGCTCATACACCGGCATATACCCCGATCCGTACGCAACCGCACTTTCGGCCTACAATGCGGGGCCGGGAGCGGTTGCGCGCTACGATGGTGTTCCGCCGTACGCGCAGACCCGGCAGTATATCGCCGATGTCTATGACCGCTGGGCGCAAGTGCTCCGCGATGAAGCACCGCATCCGCGGCAGGTGCGTTCTGCGCGCAGCGAAAACGTCGAAAAATGAAAACACGAGCAATCCCGGCCGTCATCGTCCTCTTCTGCGCGGCAATCGCCGCCGGTTGCGGCAGTGCGACCGACAACCTGGATTTCAAGGCGCCGGCTGCTTGGAAAGCGACTCCCAGTATTCTGGGCATGATGCAAGGTTGGACCAACCCCAGCGACAGCAACCAG
>JALYVT010000270.1 GCA_030853105.1 Vulcanimicrobiota bacterium | reverse complement strand
TTCGGGGCCAGCTGAAGGCGCCAGTACCGACCGAAGGATGTGCATCGTCGGTACCATCGCGGCCATCAGTACGTTCATCGAGAGCAATTCCGGGAGGAACGTGTTCGAGAGCGCGCGCGAATAGGATCCCCCTGCCATGTCGCGCATAAACAGCGCCTGGAAAATCGTCCAGCCAAATGCGAAACCGAGCGCGTATTCTAACAGCACCTCGCTCAAACCGTGCAGCATGAGAACGCTGGAAATCACCGCTCCCGCAAGGATGCCGACACCATCGCCAGCGACACAGTGCATGGTCGACCCGAGCACCTGACGCCACCGTTCATCGACATATCGCTCATGCGTACCGCTGAGCGGCTCGCGACACCCTACGACATAAAGAAACGCGCCAAACACACCGGTATAGGCCGTCAGCAAAACAAAGCCCCATTTCAGCACCGGAGATGCCGGCGTGGAACGGATGTCGATCGCTACGAATAGTAGGGCGAACGCGGTCAGGATGAACCACAGCAACATGACCCCGCCAATCATGGGTGCAACATCGAAGCCGAAGACCTAGCGCCCATTAAGGGCTGCCAAACACCGAGCGAGAGCGGGAACGCGATCAAGCATTAATTGCCACGGTGTTTTGCTACGAAGGCGAGACGTTTGAGGCGGCAGAGTACCTCGACCATAGACCTTTGCGGAGCTTAGCCGTCGAGCGTTCGCGATTGCCGATACGGACCTAGATGACATCGCAATTGGGGCAACCACAGGACTCAACAAAAGAGCGCCGGATAAAGCACGCCGTGCGTGATCGGAACTCCGGGCACCGTTGTAGCGAATGCGCCGATGAAAATTCTCACGAATATTGCGCATGGTCATCCGACTAAGAGCGCGGGCGCGGACGACCGCACGGCTACCCTCGATGAGCGCAGCTTCGGCGCGCGATTGACGGCTCTTCGAGGGTCTGTGTCCGGTCCTGATGCACCATTCTACTCTATCGCCAATCCGAGCGCGCCGGTATCGTGAAATACATGGAGCCGGGCGCTGGACACCACTGTGGCTGGTGAGCGCTTGGATTCGACTTCCACTCCAGGTTTACAGAAGCGGTTCGGGGCATGTGATCCGTGCTTGGCCTTCGCTCAATTTCGAGTCCACGCGACTCACGGCTGCGCTTTTCATCGAAAAGCCTCACCACTATCGGAAGGCTCATCGGCGTTCAAGGTTCGTTTGGACAATGGATCGGACCGCATTACTCGAAGAATATCGCCATGACAGCGACATCATCCGGATGTTGCGGTTTTTTGTCGCGCAATACGCTCTCAACGATGAAGCTTGCCGGATTCGTCGGCGTTTGCATCGACAGCCTCGCGCGCCGCTCTCAGCAGCTTGGCCACGTCCAAGGTATCGCTAACCCGCAATTGCCGGTATCGTGAAAAACAGGGTATCCACACAAGAAATACGACCGAAATGCGCGGCTTGGAGGCGCAGTTCGGCACGCTAGCAGTCAATCGGCGAATCGGCCGCCATTTGCGGCTCCCAGCCTGTCAAGCATGGAACATGCCCTTTTCGAGCCACTCTGCCCTCAGTTAGGGAATCGTCGGTGCGGCAGCCGTTCCGATGTTGGGACAGTCAAGCGTCGACGCTCAGCTCTCACTTTTCTATTCAACGAGCAGGTTCGGCTGCTGCCCCGGTATGCCGCAAACGGAGCAGACTTCTGCACGCCACAGCGGCGCGGGACGGGCGATCGCGGGCACGCGGCATCCGACGGCCTGATGATGTGTGCCTCGACGAAAGCAAATGCTTACGCGTTGCGATCCTCAAGGCGCGCTTTGCAGCACACCCGATCAGCGTCGGCCGATTAAAACGTCCATTAAATTCACGATACCGCCGCAACGTAGAGTGCGGTACAGTTAGACCGAGGGGCTTCGCGGCCCGCGATAAGCCGCCCGGCACGACATGAGACGAGGCGAGCCGGGCGCAAATTCAATAGGGCGAAGGACGGCATCTGTGGCACAGCAACACGCACATGATTCAAAACTTGAGAGATTGAGCGACACGGGCCTTATTCTTGCAGACGAGCACCAGGACATTCGCGATCGCAAAGTCGTCGATCGGCATGGCAAGGACATTGGGCACGTCGCCGATCTTTTCATTGACGAACAAGAGCGGAAGGTTCGCATGCTGGTCATAGGAGCGGGCGGCTTTCTCGGGCTAGGAGAGCGACACTTCCTTCTTCCGGTAGATGCGGTGACGGAAGTCACGAAAGGCGAGGTGCACGTTAACGTGACGCTCGAGCGCATCGTAGAGTCACCGGTCTACGATCCAAGCCTCATCGCAGCACCCGCGCAAGACGCCTGGGCGCCATATTACGGCTACTACGGGTTCGCTCCGTACTGGGG